>CACXHF010000110.1 GCA_902767305.1 uncultured Eubacteriales bacterium | reverse complement strand
GGTAAATATCACCCGCATGGTGACAGCTCCGTTTACGAAGCCATGGTCCGTATGGCTCAGCCGTACAGTCTTCGCGGTCTTCTCGTGGACGGACACGGAAACTTCGGTTCAATTGACGGAGATTCGGCAGCTGCAATGCGGTATACAGAAGCCCGAATGGCTCCTTTGGCGCTTGAAATGCTACGGGACCTCGAAAAAGACACCGTCAGCTTCAGTTTCAACTTCGACGACACCCTGAAAGAACCAGATATTCTGCCTTCGCGTTATCCAAACCTTCTTGTCAACGGCAGTTCCGGCATCGCAGTCGGCCTGGCCACCAATATTCCACCGCACAATCTGCGCGAAGCAATAGATGCAACACTGCTGGTCCTTGATAAGCCGGAGGCAACACTGGACGAAATCATGACCGTGATGCCGGCTCCGGACTTTCCTACCGGCGGCTGTCTGATCCGAAACGGGGAAATCCGTACTGCCTATGAGACCGGTCGTGGAAAGCTCACTCTGCGTTCGCGCGTTCATATAGAAGACGGAACCGCGGGACGTAAGCTGATTGTCATTACGGAGGTCCCATACGGCATTCCCAAGGCAGGAATGCTGGAAAAGATTCTGAAGCTCAGTGAAGAACGCAAAGCACAGCTCTCCGGTATATATGATATCCGGGACGAATCAGACCGAGAGGGACTCCGGGCAGTCATTGAACTGCGTAAGGATACAGACCCGAATGCGGTTCTCAGTGTCCTTTATAAGTATTCAGATCTGCAGATTACCTATGGCGTCAATATCGTGGCAATTGCCGAGGGACGTCCGATGCAGCTCGGTCTGAAATCCGTCATTGAATATTACATAAAGCATCAGGAGGATGTGATCCGGCGAAGGACAATCTATGAGCTTGAACAGGCCAGGGCTAGAGAGCATATTCTTGCCGGTCTCATGATTGCAGTTAATAATCTGGATGAAGTCATCCGGCTGATCCGCTCCAGCAAGACACCGAAAGAAGCGAAAACTCAGCTGATGAGCCGGTTTGAACTGGATGATATACAGGCTCAGGCAATTCTGGATCTGCGTCTGCAGCGACTGACAGGACTTGAACTGGAAACCCTCAGAAAAGAATATGAAGATATTCTGAAAACGATTGCAAGACTTGAGGGGATTCTCAAAAGCGAGAAAAAACTGAAGGCCGTTATCCGTAATGAAATGGAGGAAATTCGGGATCGTTTCTCCGATGACCGCCGTACATCCCTGATCGAGGACGATACAGACAGACTTCCGGTTCCCGAGCTGCATGTAGAAGCAGAGGAAACGACGATGATCCGGCATCGTGACGGTCAGATCCGCCGTGTCTCCTCAAAACTTCTTACGCGCATGATGCAGATGGAGGATGTTGTCTCCGAAATCGAAGACATCCAGATGACTATGACGGATGAAACGGTGTATTTCTTTACCAATCTGGGAAACTGTTATTCTCTGGATGTAACAAAGTTCCCGGAAAGCACAAAACCGAAAGACCGCGGTGTCCAGATGACCGGTCTGTTCCAGGGGCTTTCGCAGAATGAACGCTGTATCGCCATGTACTGCTTCAAGATGTCTGATAAAGATAAGATACAGGAATTGGTGTTCATTACGAAAAACGGCCAGCTGAAACGCTCAAGTACTGAGGATTATATCATCCGCCGTTCCCGGTTTGCAGCACTGAAGCTGAAAGAACCGGATGAGCTGGTTGGTATGATGCGAATCCCGTCAGAGGATCAGGGCGACCTGCTGCTGATCAGCCGGAAAGGATTTGCACTTCGTCTGCCATTCAGTTCTATTCCTCTGACAGGCCGCTCATCCGGCTGCGTGAAAGGAATCGTTCTTGATACAGATGATGACATCGCTCTCTTTGCGAAGCCGTCTTCCAGTTCGATATTGTTTGTAATTACAGACCGCGGCTTTGGAAAGCGCATGCTGGCTGCGGATGTGGAACGCATGGACAGAGGCCGCAAAGGACAGAAAATCATGCCAACGACGAAAAGTGGAACCATTGGAAGTCAGGTACTGACACTTGTATGTGATGATATTGAAAAGGCAGTTTTACACCAGTATCACGGAACAGTTACCGAACTTGATCTGAATGGTATCAGGGTACTCAGACGGACAGATTCCGGACAAATGCTGGTTCCGGTTCTGCTGGATGATACAGTGACCGATGTGGAGGGCAAATGAATCTGAATGACCTCAATCCCGAGCAGAGAGAAGCCGCGTCGACGCTCGAAGGACCTGTGCTTGTTCTAGCAGGTGCAGGCTCCGGGAAAACCAAGATGCTGACTTATCGGGTGGCCAACCTGATTGCCCACGGGGAAAAACCCTGGCATATCATGGCCATTACATTTACAAACAAGGCTGCCAAAGAGATGAAAGAGCGGGTCATCGGACTGGTCGGAGAGGCCGGAAAAGATGTCTGGATTTCCACTTTCCATGCTGCCTGTTCAAGAATACTTCGACGGGACATTGAAAAGATCGGGTATAACCGTAATTTTGTCATCTATGATGACGCGGATCAGAAAAGTCTGCTGAAACGGATTCTGTCGGACATGAATCTGGATGAAAAAGCTTATCCGCTGAATGTAATCAAGAGCATTATCAGCGATGCAAAGGAAAAACTGCTTTCTCCCGCCGAATGGAAATTGGAGGCAGTTCCGGATTATCAAAATGACATCTATTTTGATATTTATTCCCGTTATGAAACAAAGCTGAAGGAAAACAATGCTCTTGATTTCAATGATCTGATTATCAAAACACTGGACCTTTTTACCATGCATCCGCCTGTTCTGCAGTATTATCAGGACCTGATTCACTATCTGCACGTGGATGAGTATCAGGATACAGACATGGCACAGTACCATCTGGTTTCACTTCTGGTACAGCAGGACCATAATCTCTGTGTGGTTGGCGATGATGATCAGTCCATATATTCCTGGCGTGGTGCCGATATTCGGAATATTCTGAACTTCAAACAGGATTACCCTGAGGCAAAAGTAATCAAGCTTGAAAGGAACTACCGGTCCAGTGCCAATATTCTGGATGCAGCAAATCAGGTCATTGCGGCCAATCCCAACAGAATGGACAAGGCGCTATGGACAGAACGAAAAGAAAAAAAAAAAATCGGATATTACGTTGCTGACAGCGATAGTGGAGAAGCAAACTGGATTGCGGATAAAATCAGGGAACTGCACGAAGAAGGGGCAAAGTATTCTGATTTTGCAATTCTGTACCGAATGAATTATCAGTCAAGGCTTCTGGATATTTCGCTTGGTAACCGTGGAATTCCATTCAGAGAGTATGGCGGGCTTCGCTTTTACGACCGGAAAGAAATCAAAGATGCTCTGGCATATATCCGTCTTGTGGTGAATCCCACAGATGACGTTTCCCTGCAGCGGATCATCAATGTTCCAAAGCGCGGCATTGGTGAGGTCAGTGTCAATGCCCTGATGCAGTACGCTGCCTCTGAAGGAATTCCTGCACTGAGCGCCTGCATGTCGCTGCCGGAGGATTTTAATAAACGGGTAAAGAGTAAAGTGGAAAAATTCGGACAGCTTCTCATGCGTCTGACACTCGAAATGGAACAGCGGACACCGACGGAATTCGTCAAGTATATGCTTGTGGAAACTGGGATACGCAAGGAACTGGATGAGGAAAAAAACGAGGAAAACATGCAGAAAAGCGGAAATCTGGATGCCCTGGTAAGTGCGGTAAAGGAATATGAAGACGCCAACCCGGGAAATTCACTTCTTGATTTTCTTCAGACAACCTCCCTTGAATCCTCCTTTGATCAGATTGACGAGAGTCAGGGAACCGTTATGCTGATGACCATGCACGGTGCAAAAGGACTTGAGTTCCCGACAGTTTTTCTGATCGGTATGGATGAAGGGGTTTTTCCGTCTTTCAGAGCCCTCGCAGAGGAAGATATGGATAGTGGAAAACTGGAGGAGGAACGGCGACTTTGCTACGTTGGAATCACACGTGCAGAAAACCGGCTGTTCCTTTCACACTGCAAAAATCGACTTGTCAATGGTGAATTCCGGAATTATGAGGATTCCCGCTTCATTGACGATATTCCGTCCAGACTGATCAAATATGAATTCCCATTTAAACAAACTCCTTTTCGTTCACAGCAGCAAAATATTCATGAGCGCTATAATGCCGATACTGAACTGTCATTTGAAAACGGATCACAGTGGAAGACACGAAGCAGTCAGGGAAGCATGGGCAGAGCCGTGGGATTCGGTTCCGGTAATACGATAAAGGTTGGAGGAATGACCATTCCGGGAGTTCAGAAGGGATTCGGCAGTCAGAGTTCCCGGCAATCTGATTCTTCCAGCTTTTCCGGAATACCATTATCTGCAGGAATGCAGTCATCGGAGAAACCATCCGGGCAGCAGCATATTCGTTCCGTAGCCGATTCCGGATTCGGAAAGACAGATTATCAGGCAGGCGATCATATTATGCATAAGAAATTCGGTCCGGGAACAGTGGTGGAAATACAGTCAGGAAAGGGACCAGATGACCGAACTCTTCTTGTTCAGTTTGGTAATGGAAATACGAAAGCTCTTAAGGAACGCCTGGCACCGATTGTCCGCATGGAGGATTAACCGATGAATGAACGAATGCTTGAACTCATTGCAAAGATCAACAAAGCAAATGTACAGTATTACGAAAACAATGAGCCCATGATCTCAGATGACGAATGGGATGCCATGTACGCTGAACTTCGGAATCTGGAAGAGGAAACCGGCATTCGTCTGCCGGATTCGCCTACCAGACGGGTTGGCGCCAGAACCATGGAGGGATTTGAGCCGCACCGGCATCTTGCACGACTGTGGTCAATGGATAAAGCTCAGACAAAAGACGAGGTTGTTGCGTGGGCAAACCGGTGCATCCGGCTTGGACAGGATTATGACAGTAGAGTTGCGCATCCGTTCTGTGTGGAATACAAACTGGACGGTCTTACGATCAATCTGACCTATGACGGCGGACATCTGGTCGGGGCAGCTACCCGTGGGGACGGTGTAATCGGAGAGGAAATTCTGCCTCAGGCACTTACCATCGAAAATATACCGAAGACAATCAGGTTTACCGGTCGGATGGAGGTTCAGGGCGAGTGCATCATGCGTCTCTCCGTACTCAAAGCATATAATGAAACAGCGGAAGAGCCGTTGAAAAATGCTCGCAACGGTGCAGCCGGTGCCCTTCGTAATCTGGATCCGGAAGTAACCCGCGCCAGACATCTGAGTGCCATTTTCTATCAGGTCGGATATATTGAGGGCCGGACTTTTGAAAGTCAGGCAGAAATGCTGCAGTTTATTAAGGAACAAGGCCTCGAGATCAGTCCGTTTGCCAGAGAAGCGGATACCGTAGAGGAGGCACTTAAAGTCGTTGATGAAATACAGGAACAACGGGATTCTCTGGACTTTCTGATCGACGGTGCAACAATCAAATTAACAGATATGCGTCTTCGGGAAATTCTCGGTTTTACCGACAAATACCCTCGCTGGTCAATTGCATATAAATTCGCAGCACAGGAAGTCGTTACCACTCTCAAAAAAGTAACCTGGGAAGTGGGACGCACCGGAAAGCTGACGCCCCTGGCTCATCTGGAGCCTGTGGATATCTGCGGAGTAACCGTTCAGAAGGCAACCCTTAATAATTATGGAGATATTTGCAGAAAACATGTTCGTAAAGGATGCAAAGTCTGGGTGCGCCGCTCTAATGACGTCATTCCGGAAATCATGGGAGCTCTGTGGGAAGGAGAAGGTCCGGCACCGGAAACCGACATTGTAAAGCCGGAAAGCTGTCCGGCATGTGGGGAAGCACTGACTGAAATCGGTGCCCATCTGTTCTGTATGAACCGGTCGAGCTGCAAGCCGCAGGCAGTAGCCAGACTTGCGCATTTTGCTTCCCGCCCCGGAATGGACATTGAAGCATTCTCAACAAAAACAGCAGATCTGTTCTATGACGCCATCCAACTGAGGACCGCAGATCAGCTGTATACCATGACAAGGGATCAGCTGGTCGGTCTCAAAGGATTTGGGGACAGGAAAATTGAAAAACTGTTTTCAGAGATCGAAAAAAGCAAAAGCTGTGAACCGGAGGCCTTTCTCTTTGCCATCGGCATTCCCAATATCGGCCGCAGGACTGCTGCAGACCTGATGGCTCATTTCGGCTCATTCGATGCCCTGATGGACGCCTCACAGGAAGAGCTGGAAGAACTTCCCAATGTTGGCACAATTGTAGCCAGATCTATTACCGATTTTTTCAGGGATAAGGAAAGCCATCGTCTGGTACATGCTCTTCTGGCTGCCGGCGTATCGCCGAAAACGGCACAGACTGAAAACGGAACACTTTTTGCAGGTATGACGTTTGTGCTGACCGGTACGCTGCCTTCGATGACTCGGGCACAGGCAGAGGAGCTCATTCGTCAGAACGGCGGGCGCACAGCAGGATCGGTTTCCAAAAAAACAAGTATCGTTCTTGCCGGGGAGAGTGCAGGGTCCAAGCTGGACAAAGCCAGATCGCTTGGCGTAAAAATCATCGATGAGAATCAGTTCCGGCAAATACTTACCGAAGGATATTAACCCGGTTTTCGGCACTTTCTCCGATGTCGAGAGGTACTGTGCGGCTTCCTTTTCCGGACTTCAGATACAGCAGAAGGGGATCTCCGGGTGTCTAAAAAGGCGTTGAGAGTTTTTTTCGGTCGTGATATAATCAATAAAATGTTTTGAGGAGTGAGTTTCGGTGCACAGCATGACAGGATACGGACGCAGTCTCGTATCTGCAGATGGGCGTGAATTGTGTGTGGAGATCCGGTCAGTGAATCATCGGTTTCTGGATCTGACCATGCGTCTGCCGAGAACCATCGGTTTTATCGAAGATGATATCCGGAAAATGACAGCGGAGAAACTGAACAGGGGACATCTGGATATTCAAGTCACTTATTCCAATCACCGTCAGGATGCAAGGCGGGTATCTCCGGATCTGGGATTAGCCAGAGCTTATCAGGATGCTATCTGTGAGATCAGCCGTGCACTTGACAGACCAGAGCATGACATGATCCGGGAGATCATTTCCATGCCTGACGTTCTTAGCGTTGTAGAAAGCGAAGAAGATCAGGATGCAGTGCGCGCACTGGTTCATCAGGCACTTGAGGAAACACTCTGTCAGATTCTGACCATGCGCGCAGCCGAGGGAAAACGGCTCGCAAGCGACCTGATGATCAAGGTAAATGCACTCTCCGAAATTGTGGAGAAAATTTCTGTACGTTCACCGCTCGTCGTGGAAGAATACCGGGCAAAACTGCACCGGCGTCTGCAGGAACTGCTGAACGGGGATCTGGATGAAAACCGTTTCCAGACAGAAGTAGCCATCTTTGCAGATAAGGCATCTATCGATGAGGAACTCGTCCGGCTCAGAGCTCATATCATTCATATCCATGATATCGTATCCGGAACAGAACCGGCAGGACGCAAACTGGATTTTCTCGCACAGGAACTGAATCGTGAGGTCAATACTATTGGATCAAAGGCCTCAGATGGAGAAATTGCCTCCATGGTTATCGCTGCCAAGGGAGAGATCGAGAAGATTCGAGAACAGGTCCAGAATATTGAATAAAGAGATGCATGACGGTTGGGGTACATAACGTTGGAAAGCAAGTTAATCAATATTGGCTATGGCAATTTCATTGCCAGTGGCCGCATGATTGCCATTGTCGGCCCGGATTCAATGCCAGTCAAGCGAATTATTCAGGATGCCCGTGATGAACGGCGGCTGATTGATGCAACATGCGGGCGACGTACCCGTGCAGTAATCATAGCAGACAGTGATCATGTGATTCTGTCGGCCATTCAGCCGGAAACCATTACACGCAGGTTTGAAAATCAGGAAGATTCGCTGCCTGAGGAAGAAGAAGGAGAGACAAACAGCAATGAATAAAGGAGTTCTTTTTGTACTTTCCGGTCCTTCCGGTGTCGGAAAAGGCACTGTGAAAAGCCGGCTGTTTGAAGAATTCGAAAAGTGTGTCGTTTATTCGGTTTCCGCTACGACCAGACAGCCCCGGGAGGGTGAAGTAGACGGCAGGGAGTATTACTTCATAGACCGGAATACTTTTGAGAAGCAGATTGCAGAGGATGCGTTCCTTGAACACGCAGAGTTCTCAGGGAATCTGTATGGAACTCCCAGAGATGCGGTAATTCGCCAGCTGGAATCCGGACATGACGTTGTTCTTGAAATTGAAGTTCAGGGTGCCATGCAGGTGATGAAAAAGATGCCGGACTGTGTCTCCATCTTCATTCTTCCTCCGTCTTTTGAAGTACTGGAACAGCGTCTGAGAGGACGCGGAACGGAGTCGGATGAGGTTGTTGAGCGGCGTCTTTCCAGGGCAAAAAGCGAACTGCCCCTGGCAGATCAGTACATGTATCAGCTGGTCAATGACACCATCAGCGGCACTTATGAAAAAATTCGCGAAATTTATCTGAAACACTCTACTGTCGTCCATCAGGTTTACGGAATCTGATACGACGGTTTGCAAATACAGAAAAACCGAGGAGGATAAAAAAGATGTCTTTAACAGATCCCAGCATTCTTCAGCTGCTTGAGAAGGCAGACTGCCGGTATACTCTTGTTGTTGAGGTCAGCAAACGTGCCCGCCAGCTGGTGGATGGGGAACATCCGCTGGTTGATGCCAAAGACCGTGAGACCATGCCGGTCAGTGTGGCAGTCGACGAGGTCAGCCGTGGCCTTATCGGTTATTCCCGTCCGGCTGAATATGATATAAAGTAATGGGAACGGTGAACACCCGCCCCCATGTTGTCCTTGGGGTGACAGGCGGAATAGCGGCGTACAAAGCCTGCGAACTTCTGCGCCTCCTTCAGAAAGGTGGAGCCGAAGTACAGGTCATCATGACCCGGAATGCCTGTGAGTTTGTGAATCCGCTGACCTTTGAAACACTATCGGGCTATCCGGCTGTGACAGATACCTTTGATCGGCCGGAGCGCTGGTCGGTTGAACATGTGGCAATGGCAAAATGGGCTGATCTGTTCGTCATTGCGCCTGCCACTGCAAATATTCTGGCAAAGATGGCTGCTGGAATTGCTGATGATATGCTGTCTACAACAGTTCTTGCAACCGCCGCACCGGTTCTGGTTGCGCCCGCTATGAACACTGGAATGTACATCAATCCTGCCACGCAGGCTAACATGAACGTCCTTCGCAATCGGGGAATTCATTTTGCAGATCCTGCCAGTGGTTATCTGGCCTGCGGGGATACCGGTGTCGGCAAACTTGCACCGGTAGAGGATATTGCTGCACGCTGTTTTGAACTGTTGGGGCGAAAGCAGGATCTCAATGGTCTTCGCGTACTCGTTACAGCCGGACCGACCCGGGAGATGCTGGATCCGGTACGCTATATAAGCAATCGTTCATCCGGAAAAATGGGATATGCACTGGCAGCAGCAGCAAAGGCGCGTGGGGCAGAAGTCACTTTGCTGACAGGACCTGTATCGTTGACGGTACCGGAAGGCGTCCATGCCGTATCCTTTCTGAGTACGGAGGATCTCCTCAATGCCATGCTGGACAATGCTGCCCTGAACGATATCATCATTCAGGCTGCTGCACCGGCGGACTATCGGCCGGTAAACGTGGAAACACAGAAAATAAAAAAGCAGCACGGGGAACCATTTGTGCTTACAATGGTGGAAAATCCGGATGTTGCCGCCACAGTCGGAGCGGTAAAAAGAGACAATCAGACATTCGTCGGCTTTGCTGCTGAAACGGAAAAAGTACTTGAACATGCTGCCAAAAAACTCGAAAAGAAGAATCTGGATCTCATTGTGGCCAATGACGTTACCGCTCCGGGAGCAGGGTTTGATGTGGATACCAATATTGTAACCCTTATTGCACGCAACCGGCAGCAGTCGCTTCCACTGGCTTCAAAACGGGAAGTGGCAGATGCTATTCTTGATGAAATCCTGAGAATACGTGCATAGCGGCCGGCCAAGGTTTTTCTTGACGGATATACTGTTCACGCATATAATCTTGACATTCGAAATTATCCGGACATGTCGGAAAAAAAGGGGGGAAAAACATTGCAGATTTTGCGCAGAGGAATGCTTTGTCTGATGCTCATGTTTTTTCTTCTCATTTTTATTGGCGGTGCCGGACGTTTGATCGTGCGAGAGGAAAAAACAGCGGAGATGTGCAGCACAGTCCGAGAGTCTTTTCTGGCAACCCCCGCTGTTCACGAAACCGGACATCTGTTTGTCCGAAGTCTTCGCAGTTCCTTTGACCGATACGATGAGGAGGAACACCTTCCTGTAACATTTGTACTGCCGGAAATCCGGACAGATGCAAACGGAACAGTTATTTCAGGAAGACGCAGCTATCTTCGTCTCCGATATCAGGCCTTTTCTCTGTCGGACGGGTTCGTATAAGACGGATTCGGATCCCGTTCATAAAAATATAGAAAAGGAATGATTCACATGGCGAATAATAAGAAGCGCATTTCGCGCACAGGTTCACTTGTTTCTCTGATCGTCATTCTGCTGATCATCTGCATTGGTTCCTATCTGGGACTGAATGGATTCGGCAAAGGAAAGATGATCAACTATCTGAAGCCCTGGGGCGAGGCAATCAGCCTTGGTCTTGATCTCCGCGGCGGTGTCTATACCGTGTATCAGGCGGACGATCCGTCGGTAGAGAATTTTGATGAGAAAATGAATTCCACGGTGAATATTCTGATCAGCCGTCTGACCAGACAGGGCTTCACCGAGGCAACGGTTACCCGTCAGGGCAATGATCGGATTCGTGTCGAAATTCCGAATGTTTCCGATCCTAACCAGATTCTTTCCATCATCGGCACTCCGGCTCTCCTCGAGTTCCGGGATGAAAGCGGAAAAGTTCTGATGGAAGGCTCCATGGTTCAGAATGCAGCTGCCGCACAGGACCAGAATGGACAGCCTTGCGTCGCTTTTGAACTGACAGATGAAGGTTCCCGGATCTTTGCAGACGCAACTGCTGCCAATCTTGGAAAATCCATCTCAATCACCCTTGACGGGGAAACGATTTCCTCTCCGCGCGTCAATTCCGTTATTGCAGGCGGCCGCGGAGAAATTACCGGTAACTTTACATCTGATGAAGCCCAGTCTCTGGCAACTCTGATTCTCTCCGGTGCACTGCCGCTCAATCTGACGCAGCTTGAAGTCAGTGCTATCAGTGCAACGCTGGGTGTTGAGGCTCTTGACCGCGCGGTAAAAGCCGGCCTGATCGGTGTCTGTCTGGTCATGCTGTTCATGCTTTTCCGCTATCGTATCATGGGTATCGTGGCTGATCTGGCGCTGACCCTGTATATCATGATTGTCGTTCTCCTGCTGGCCCTGACCGGTGCACAGCTGACGCTGCCCGGTGTTGCAGGTATTATTCTTGGCATTGGTATGGCTGTTGACGCAAACGTTGTCATCTTTGAACGTATCAAGGAAGAAATGCGTCTCGGCCGTCCGCTTGAATCCTCTATTTCCAAAGGTTTCGACCGTGCACTGACTGCCATTATCGACGCGAATGTAACAACCGTGATCGCGGCCATCGTTCTGTACGCTTTCGGTACCGGTTCTGTCCGCGGCTTTGCGCTGACATTGGGTATTGGCGTTGTGACATCCATGATCACCGCCATCTTTATCACACACCGGCTGCTGGACGTGTTTGTCGGTCTCGGCATCAAAAACGAGAAGCTTTATATCGGGTAATCGGAGGGGATAGAGAATGAATATCGAAATTAAAAATCGCATGAAGCCCTGCCTCTGCATATCGCTGGCAATCATGCTGATTGCACTGGTAATGACTCTGACTGGTCATGGCCTGAATCTTGGCGTTGATTTCACCGGCGGCACACTGATGACCTATAATATGGGCAGTGACTTTGACACCAATGACATCTCCGCCGTTCTCAATGCCAACGGTATTTCCGATGCTCAGATCGCCAAAGTCGGACAGAATAATGAGGTTCAGATCCGCATCAGTGATCAGAACAATACGGATGCGCTCCGTAACGAGCTCGAAAAGAGTCTTGCAGAAAAGTATCCCAACCTCCGCTATGTGGATCTTTCCCGCGTCGGCGCCATTGCCGGCCGCGACCTGATTAACAACGCTGTCAAGAGCGTTCTGGTTGCCTCTGTGCTCATGCTGCTGTATATTGCTATCCGTTTTGACTTTTTCTCCGGTATGGCAGCCATTATCGGTCTTCTGCACGACGTGCTCATCATGCTCTCAGTGTCTGTCATTCTGCGTGGTTTCATGCGGATCGAGACAACTTATATTGCAGCGCTGCTGACCATCGTCGGATATTCCATTAACAACACGATCATTATCTTTGACCGGATTCGCGAGAATTCCCATAAGCCTCAGCTCCGCAGCACAAAGAAGGATGAAATCGTCAATCTTTCCGTTAAGGAATCACTCAGCCGTACGCTGAATACCACAGCGACAACCCTTATTACTGTCGTTGTACTGTATATTTTCGGTGTGGATTCCATCAAGCTGTTCGCACTGCCCCTGATTATCGGTATCATTGCCGGAACCTATTCGGCAAACTTGATCAACGGCTATATTTGGGCTACTCTTAAGGATGCATACGACATGCAGAAAAAGGCAAAGTCCAAGGCCAAAGCATAAGATCAGCAAGGGCGGGCATTGCCCGCCCTTGTCTGCTTATTAATTGTCCGAAAAACGGAATTTGTGGCGAATGATCCGCCCGCCGGATCACTCGCCACAGGTTCCGGCAAAGATTGTTAAGTGAGGAAAAAGTATGCAGCAGTTTCATCCGAAATCAGACCACGATGTGGTTCTTCCTTCAGACATTGCCGGAATCGATGCCCCCCAGAAACTGCTGGAGCTTCTTTATGAACGTGGATGGCAAACAAGGACAGATATTGAGCGCTATCTCTGTCCGATGAAATCGAATCTTCATGATCCTTTTCTCATGCAGGACATGGACAAGGCAGTCGCAGTTATACTGGATGCCATGGAGAAAAAAGAGAATATCACCATTTTCGGTGATTACGACGTGGATGGAGTAACTGCAACAGCTATCATGATGACCTGGCTTCGGAAGCAGGGCGCCAGCGTAGATTACTATATTCCTGATCGGCACGGTGAGGGATACGGTCTCAATATTCCTGCAATTGAGCAGATAGCCGCACATTCTAAACTGCTGATTACCGTAGACTGTGGAATTACCAGTGTGAATGAGGTAGCCCGTGCCAGGGAACTTGGCATGAGGGTTATTGTGACAGATCACCATCAGATGGGAGAAAAGATTCCCGAATGCGAAGCTGTACTGGATCCGCTTCTTGGTGACTATCCGTTCAGACGTCTTTGCGGAGCCGGAGTAGCATTCAAGCTTCTGTATGCACTTGGTGGAGAAGATGCCATTGAGGGACTCTGGGACCTCGCAGCACTGGCCACCGTAGCCGATATTGTCCCGTTAGTGGATGAGAATCGCGTTATCGTTTATAATGGTCTCAAAGCTATGGCCGAACCAAAGCGTCCCGGACTTATTGCATTGCTGGAAGTAGCAAAAGTCTCGGATGTTCTGACATCAACAGACATTGCATTCAAACTGGCTCCACGTATCAATGCCGGCGGAAGGCTTGCACTGGCAAGCCGGAGCGTGGAACTGCTGATGACCCGCAATCTGGTGAAAGCCCGGCAGATTGCCTCTGAACTGGAAACCTATAATGAAAAGCGTAAGGAACTGGAACTGCAGATTTTCAGGGAAGCGCTTGAATATGTCGAAAAGAATATCGATTTTATTGAAAACCGTATTCTGATTGTCAGCGGGAAAGGCTGGGAACAGGGAGTAGTCGGTCTGGTCGCGTCACGGCTTGTCGAACGGTATCACTGGCCGTCAATTGTCTTTACGATCGGGATTGACGGCGTTTGTGTAGGTTCTGCCAGATCAATTCCCGGAATTGATATCCATAAGACTCTCTCTGCTGCGTCCGATCTGTTTATCCGGTTCGGCGGGCATGCTCAGGCTGCCGGACTGACAGTCCGACAGGAAATGCTCCCGGCCATTCAGAAGCGGCTGGATGAAATCATTCGTGAGAGCGTTGATTCCAAAATATACATGCCTGTACAGGAATATGATCTTGAGGTGAAGCCCGTTGAACTGACAGATGATTTTGTCGAGGCTTTTGAGGTTATGCAGCCCGTCGGATTCGGAAATACGGCACCGATCTTCTACCTCTCCGGACTGGAAGTTTCGAACGCGAGATGTCTGGGAAAGGAAAACTTCCATCTTCGCATGACCATTGGTGATGAAAACCGGAAAATGCTGGCTATCTGGTTTCGCAAAGGTCATTTGATTAAAACCCTTCCGCAAAATGCAGACATGATAGCATCCCTGTATATTAATGAGTGGCATGACCAGCGTTCAGTCCAGTGTGATATCAGTGCCTTGAAGCCGTCAGTCCCGCAGAAACATTTTCAGAACATCTGCATGCAGAATCAGAGTGACATCGATGCATGGATTCTGACAGGTATGGCAAATGAAAAACCCGATGCCACAGAGGATGCGGAGTATCTTGATGAAAAGGAGCTTTTCAGCCGCTACAATCCCATTTTACAGTCAGAGATTCAGGGAACGCTGATCGTCTTCCATACGCCGCTGGGGCTCCGGCAGAACGCTGTTCAGCTGGCCAGTCTATTAATGGAAACAGAAACGGATTTCGCAATCAAAACCTGTGAAGATTCCCGTGGTTTCAACACAGTGATCATGGCTCCGGACTGGAAACAGATCCGGGCCAGATACCGCCGTGTCATTCTCATGGACGGGGTATTCTGGAATGGAGAAACAGCAGAAATCCGCAGCGCACTGGGCAGCTGTG
Organism: uncultured Eubacteriales bacterium; assembly: GCA_902767305.1. Classification (GTDB taxonomy): domain Bacteria; phylum Bacillota; class Clostridia; order Christensenellales; family Aristaeellaceae; genus Ventricola. The sequence continues at coordinate 4,028 of CACXHF010000110.1, read as the reverse complement.
AACTTGTTGTTCAGCGCCATGCTGCTGCAATGCAGAAAAGTCCTCTTGAGCGCTGGCTGGATTCTATTTCAAGTACAAGAGAGGAACTGGGAAATCTGTTCAGGACTATTCGTCGGGAGAGTTCATCAAAACCAGATCTGAAAAAGCTGGCGGAGAACTGCAAACAGAATGAAAGTGCTGTGCTTGCAGCGATGATCGGTTTTTCACAAATCGGGCTGATAAATCTTTCTCTTGATCCGTTCAGTTATGAAATGATACCGGGTAAGGAAAAGAAACGGCTTGAGGACAGTTCACTGTTCAGAAAGTTTCTGACAAAGTAAACAGAACAATAGAAATCAGGAGGGAAACATGACACAGGATGAATGTACAAACCTGGAGCAACTGCTTGCAATCTTGATAAAATATCATCCTGAGGCAAATGTAGACCTGGTTTCCAAGGCGTATCATTTTGCTGAGAAGGCACATGAGGGACAGAAAAGGAAAAGCGGAGAACCCTATTTTACTCATCCGCTGACGGTATCCAGCATTCTGGCCAAACTGATGCTGGATGCACCAACCATTGCAGCCGGCCTTCTTCATGATACGGTAGAGGACTGTGAAGGCTGTACACAGGAGGTCATTGAACAGGAGTTCGGGACGGAAGTCGCCCAGCTGGTGGACGGCGTAACCAAGCTCAAGCGCCTCGATTTTACATCAAAAGCAGATCAGCAGGCTGAGAGTATCCGCAAAATGATTCTTGCCATGTCTAAAGACATCCGCGTTGTACTGATCAAGCTGGCGGATCGTCTGCACAACATGCGTACACTCAAATCACAGCCTCCGGAAAGCCAGAAACGAATTGCACAGGAAACTCTGGATATCTATGCGCCGTTAGCGCACCGTCTGGGTGTTTACATGATCAAGCAGGAACTTGAGGACCTGTGCCTGCGTTATTTGGACCCGGACGGATATCAGAACCTTATTATCCGTGTGGGAATGAAGCGAGCTGAACGGGAAAACAGCATCCGTGAGGTAATCTCTGATCTGCAGAAAAAACTCGAAGAAATGAATCTGCATTTTGAGATTGACGGCCGTCCGAAACATTTCTACAGCATCTACCGGAAGATGGTTCTTCAGCACAAACCTTTTGAACAGATTTTTGATCTGATCGCTATTCGTGTACTGGTAGATACGGTTCAGGACTGCTATGCAGTTCTGGGTGTGGTTCATACACTCTGGCGTCAGGTACCCAACCGGTTTAAAGACTATATCTCCATGCCCAAACCCAACATGTACCAGTCGCTGCATACGACGGTCATTTCGGAAAACGGTATGCCTTTTGAGGTACAGATCCGGACTTACGAAATGCACCGAATAGCCGAATACGGCATTGCTGCACACTGGCGTTACAAGGAAGGGCGTCAGGTAGCGGACTCTCTTGATAACAAACTGTACTGGCTGCGTCAGATCCTCGACTGGCAGAACGATACCAGAGACAGTGAGGAATTCATCCGTTCCCTTAAGGTGGATCTGTTCAGTGATGAGATCTTTGTATTTACTCCGAGAGGGGAAATCATAGACCTGCCCAAAGGCGCCAATCCTATTGACTTTGCCTATCGGATTCACAGCGCAGTGGGCAACAAATGCGTCGGCGCTAAAGTAAACGGTCGGATCGTCACCCTGGATACACCTCTCAATACCGGCGATTTCGTCGAAATCATTACACAGCAGAACAGCAAGGGACCGAGCCGTGACTGGCTCAAAATTGTCAAAACCTCTCAGGCTAAGGCCAAGATTCGTCAGTTCTACAAAAAGGAACTGAAAGATGAGAATATTGCCACCGGCAAGCAGATGCTTGAAGCAGAGGCAAAACGTCAGGGGCAGCACCTTTCGGTTCTTCTGAAAAGTGAATACCTGGAGCCGATTCTGAGAAAGTTTTCCTTTGCGGATCTTGAAGATCTGTATGCGGCTGTAGGCAGTGGAGGGATCACCTCTAATCAGGTAGTTACCCGCCTCAGTGACGAGCTCAAACAACAGGAAAAACCACTGATTCCACTCCAGCCTCGGGTCAGTCCCGGTCAGAGCACAACCAGTCACCCCACTCAGGGTGGAAAAACAGACGCCGGTATCAAAATAGCCGGTCTGCCCGGCTGTCAGGTACATTTTGCCAAGTGCTGTGCACCGCTGCCTGGAGACGAAATCATCGGCTATATTACAAGAGGCCGCGGAGTTACAGTACATTCGAAAGAATGTGTAAATGTCAATGCATCGCATGATCCCGCACGATGGGTTGAAGCAGAATGGGCGGACACCACTAACACCTCATACAACGGTTCTCTTCAGATTCATTGCCAGGATCGTCACAATTTACTGGCAGACATTATGAGCTATCTGACAGCGCTTAAGATTACGGTAACTGCAGTTGCAGCCCGTCTGAATCCGTCAAATCAGACATGTACCATTGAAATGACTCTCCAGGTAGCAAACAAGAAAGAGCTGGACTGGGTAATCCGGCAGCTGGAAAAAAGGCAGGATACCATCAGCATCTCGCGTATCTGATCCCTTCACAGGACCATTATCTTCAGACATCCGGCATCTGCGGAGGAAAAAGCACAGCCGGATGTATCAGACAAATCGGGAGGAATTTCATGCGGTTAGTCATACAGCGTGTCCTTCACGCAAATGTGAGTGTTGACGGAAAAGAAGTAGGACACTGCGGTCACGGCTATATGGTCCTTTGCGGTGCGGAAACGGGAGATACACAGCAGGATGTGGATTACTGCGTACAGAAAACCGCCTATCTGCGTATTTTTGAAGATGAAAATGGAAAGATGAACCGATCCATACTGGATATTGGCGGTTCAATTCTGGCCATTTCTCAGTTTACACTGCTGGGAGACGGACGCCACGGAAGGCGTCCCAGCTTCGATCAGGCTGAACGTCCTGAACAGGCAAAGCTGCTGTATGATCAGTACTGTCAGGCACTTCGAAATCTGGGAATTCCAGTGGAATGCGGCATCTTTGGTGCAGATATGAAAGTCTCTCTTGTCAATGACGGACCGGTCACCCTTCTCATGGACTCGCGAAAGGGGTTTTAGAATGACAATTCATACAATAACCGGGGGTCTTCTCGGCGTTAACTGCTATGCAGTTGAAACGGAAAAAGGCTGCGTCATATTTGATCCCGGCGTGCCCATGGATCAGGTTCTGCAGAAGATCGGAGACATTTCCATCACAGCAGTTCTGATCACCCATGCACATGTGGATCATGTGCTTTTTCTTGAACAGTACAGGCAGAAGGGAATCCCTTCTTATATTCACGAAAAAGATAACGCTGCCCTGAGCACTCCGTTTATAAATCTGTCTTCGGAACTGGGTGATGAAATGGTATTTCCTTCAGCAGATCATCTTGTTAGGGAAGGAGACCTTCTTTCCCTTGCCGGTCTGGATATCGAGGTAATGCACACTCCGGGGCATACCCTTGGCTCTGTCTGTTACCGTATCGGTGATACGCTGATCAGCGGTGATACGCTTTTTCAGCACAGCTACGGACGAACGGATTTCCCGGGCGGCAGCTTGACTGATATGACAGCTTCTCTGAAAAGGCTGAAAGCCCTGCCAGGAAATATCCGGGTATATCCCGGTCATGGGGCACCCACATCAATTGCTGAGGAGCAGTGGTGGTAATGCAGCTTCAGATTACAACAGACGAGCCCTGTTTTCAGAATGATCTCGGAGATGTTGTCCGACTGTTTTTCGGAGAAGGAGCCGCTGCCGGTGTAAGCGGAGACTGTCTTTTCCATACGCACAGAGAAGAAAACGGTATCTGGACGGATACGGTCAGACTTATTCTTGACAGCCAGTGTCAGTCGTACAGTCTTGAGACTCCAGCTGTCTGCGGTACTCCGGTTGAAGTCCGGCGTCATGCCAAACGTCTGGCTAAGCGCACTGCTTATCTGGCACTGAAACAGTCAACAGGACGGGAACTGCCATGGGGTTCTCTGACCGGTATTCGTCCCACCCGTCTTTTCCGGCAGCAGCTGGAAGCT
>CACXHF010000109.1 GCA_902767305.1 uncultured Eubacteriales bacterium | reverse complement strand
GATGCGGCTTTACTACACCAATGGAGAGAAATTGCTAGCTTACCTGACAGATCACGGAGCAGGAAAAACTGCGTATCGCACCGCACTAACATGCATGACGGAATTGAGGAATCATCTGCTTGCCAACGAGACGGAATTTTCTTTAGCAGCAGCGCTTGCATGGTTTAACAACTCCAGTTTCAAGAAAAAAGGAGTTGAGATAACATTACATCGTCTAGCGGATTTATATGAATATGGTTCTATTCAGCCTATTCATGCTTTTCCCCATGCAATTTCACATTACCAAGCGTTGACTGACTTCTGGAGATCACAAGTGGATAAATATTTAGAATCCACTTCGTACACGGAAAATTCTGCAGCTCAAGCACGGAGATGCATCGCCCGTTTTTTGTTTCGTATGCAGGAACAAGGAATACAAAGACCGGATCAGTTATCTTTTCCGTTATTAGAACAGTATTGTGACGGGGATGCTCATATCTCCAGCAGAGAAACTGCCACTTATACATACGAAATAGGAAATATTATTCGGTATATGGCAGATCAGGGGCTGTGTCAGCATGCTCTTGGATGGTATCCATATTTCAGAATGCAAGGCAAAGTGCTTCGACTCAGTGATCTCTCAGATGAGCAGGTTGAAAGAATAGAATCTGTCAAAGCAGAAAGCTGGAACTTTCCCGCGGAAGAGTTTGCTGCACTTATTCCGGATTTCATGGATCGTTTTCAGCAAGCAGGTTACAGCAAGACTCCATGTAAGGTAGCTAGATACACATTACGGAATCTTCTACTCTTCATGGGAATGCATAATCTGGGATACCATCCAATCATTGCTTCCGTTTGGTTGGAAAACAATATGGTGAGCAAAGATTCTCCGGAATGGAAGCAAAGCAGAAGAGTTCTTCATCTGTTTGAGGCATATACTGTTGCCGGCGACATCGATCCCCAACTTTTCTTCCGCGAGAAAGCTCTGCTTTCTGACAACCTTCCTGAATGGTGTAAATCAGTGCAGGAGGCTTTCCTGACTCAAAAAGTTCGGGAACGCTGGGAACCCTCAACGATCAGTATGTACCGTTCTTCTGTAACTCGTTTCTGTTGGTTCCTGTGCATCCATGGTATCAAGTCGTTCTCTGAAATAGATGCAGATGTCATTTCTGCATTTAACCGCGAAGATATACACCTCACTGCCGAAGGGAAAAATGCTTACAATGTCAGAATCCGAAAATTCTTACAATATCTGGAACGAAGAGGTCTTGTTACTGCTGGTCTACATCAATCCTTGTTCTGTACCGCAGCTCCATCTGAAAAGATAGTTGTTACATTGAAGGAAGCAGAAAAAGAAGAAATCCAGCAATTTCGTGCAAACTGTGATACGTCAAAGAAGCTGCGTGAAAACGCAATTGTACAGCTGGGATTAAAGATGGGGCTCCGTGCCAGCGATATTGTTTCCATTAAGCTCCAGGATATTGACTGGGAATCGCAGACAATCCAAATTGTTCAGAAAAAAACAGCGCATGAAGTCAGACTTCCCATGCCGACTGCCGTTGGAAATGCTATCTATCTGTACATTACAAAAGGCCGTCCAACGACAGTAGCACAGACGCTATTCGTAAGACATAGAACTCCATTTTGTCCTCTTAACCGCCATGCCTGTATACGGGCACTAAAAACAATATTACCGGAACGCAATGTACCTCGATCCGGATTTCATGTTACCAGAAAAACATTTGCAACTGACAAACTGCGAAATGGATCTGGGAAGCAGACAATCTCAGAATTGCTGGGACATCGTGACACTTCAACCCTTGCGCGTTACATAAAGCTGGACAGTGAAAGAATGAAAGCCTGCCCGCTGACTCTGGAAGAAACAAATCTTTGCCTGGGAGGTAATCGCTATGAAGTATAAAGATTACCCATATCAGAGCCCTTTGGGGCCCCATATTCAGAATTTTCTGGAAGAAAAACGTGCACTCGGTTTTGCATATAACGCAATGGCTTACCAGCTATTTCGACTGGATCAGTACTGGTATGAGAATAAATATGGTGATACACAGATGACTCCAACCAGGCTGGACGGCTGGATTTGTACACTTCCAGGAGAAGGAAAAAGTAGTCACAAAAGCAGAATCAGCGCAGTAAAAACCTTTGGCTTATACCTCATCGCTCATGGCGCAAACAAATATGTTCCTCTCATTGAAGTCCGCTCTGACCATCCGGTCATTCATGTTATGAGTAAGACTGAAATTCAACAGTTGTTCCATGAAATTGACAATTACGTTCCACACTCACGCAGTCGTGCAGATATTCGCCAGGCCAATGAATATCCTGTCATCTTTCGGCTGTATTACTGCTGCGGCATGCGGAATAACGAGGTGTGTTCTCTCCATGTGAGTGACATTGATTTCACCAATGGAATTATTACTGTGCTTAATGCAAAAAATCAGACAGATCGCCTCGTCTACCTTCCAGACGATCTGCTGAAGCTGTTGACAGAATATTATCACTGGCTTGTTAAGGAACTTGGATATGAGCCAATCTGGCTTTTCCCTGGACGGGATCCGCAATTCTCAATTCCAAAAACGAGTGTTGACAGGAAGTTCAAGGAATTCTGGAAAAAGACAGCTGCATCTGAAACCTGTGAAAAAGATCCGACGCCCCACAGTCTTCGTCATACATATGTTGTGAATCGTTTGAATTCCTGGATCCTTTCCGGTGCAGACATCAATAATCTGACTGCATATCTGAGTAAATATCTCGGGCACAAAAGCTGGGATGAAACGTTTTATTACTACCATCTGGTAGAAGACGCTTTTCGAATCATCCGAGAAAAAGATACGCTGACAGAATACGTCATTCCGGAGGTGAGACGCAGATGAGAAATGGCGTTTTGAAAGAAAATTTGTTTTTCTCCATGACTTGGGATTATCTCAATATCTTTCTTCCAACGCAGCATCAAGACAGTCCTCAGACAGCAAAATCATACGAAGACGGGTTGACCATATTCCGTCGATATGTGACGGACGTCAAGAAGATTTCCATTGCAAATTTCCAATTTTCGGATTTGACATATGACTTCCTGCTAGACTACCGAGAGTATCTTGTTAAAAGCGACTACAAGCCAAATTCAGTTAATCATCGCCTGGCTGTTGTTATGGCATATATGAAATATGTTGCATCGCGCAGATTGGAACTCATGCAGATTTATCTGAATGTAACGGAAGTTCCTTATGTAACAGTACCCTCCAGAATTCGTGAAGTGATTGAAAACAAAGATGCCATTAAAGCATTTCTCAGTGCACCGCGTCAGTCAATGAAAGGTATTCGAGATCAAGTGATTCTTGTCATACTTTACGATACTGCGATCCGAGTCGATGAACTGCTGGAATTGAACCTTACAGACGTCAATATTTCTGCAGAACAGCCATATATCCGCGTCCATGGAAAGGGGGATAAGGAACGCGTGGTTGCATTGTCTGAAAAAGTTATCCCACTGGTAAAGCAATATATTAGTTTGTACCACAAAGACTTGAGGAAGCGCGCAAGTCCCTTCATCTACACAGAAGTAAAAGGGACAATTATCCGGATGTCGGAAAGAAATGTTGAACGTATTGTAAAAAAGTATGCCGACATTATTCGTAAAGACTTTCCCGATTTACCAGAGAAGGTGTACCCGCATATGCTTCGCCGTACTCGCGCGACTGGATGGTATAGAGACGGGGTGCCTATTGAAACTGTAGCGGTTATTCTTGGACATTCCGATTCCAAAACGACCAGAAAGTCTTATGCATCTCCTTCTGTGGAAATGCTTCGGGACAGCATGACTGTCGGTACAGAAGCTGAACCGGATGTTCTCAAGGTAGAAGCTGAAG
>CACXHF010000108.1 GCA_902767305.1 uncultured Eubacteriales bacterium | reverse complement strand
TCCATCCAGATCTTTCCGGAGGTCGGCGTTTCCAGCCGGTTGATGCAGCGCAGCAGCGTACTTTTGCCTGTACCGGAGGGGCCGATGACGCTGATCACATCGCCGTCATGGATTTCCGTACAGATATCTTTCAGGGGTGTGATGTTGGGATACTCTTTTTTCAGATGTTCGATTTTAATCATCGGTCTTTACCCCCTTCAGAATGTCTTCCGGTTTCCTGCGTCTTGGATCGAACCGGATCCCGATCATTTTCACGGCAAATCCCAGCAAAGCTTCCAGGACGAAATAAATCACTGTTACCGCGATCAACGGAAAGAATGCTTCATAGGTACGGCTGCGCACGATATCGCCCATCTTGGTCAGATCCTGCACAGCGATATAGCCCACAATGGCGGTGGACTTGATCAGGCCCACAATCTCGCCGCTGTAAGCCGGCAGAACATGCGGCAGTGCCTGCGGCAGGATAATGGTAAAGAACGTGCGGCTGTTCGAATAGCCCAGGGCATACGCCGCTTCGTACTGTCCGCTGTCCACTGCACCGACGCCCATTTTCAGCAGTCCGAACACCGCTGCCCCGAAGGTCAGGGTAAAGCCGATGACCGCCACCATGATGCCGCTGACCGATGCCTTCCCGAAGATGATGTAAAAGAGGATCATCAGCAGCACCACCATGGGCGTTCCCTGTACCAGCCACATGGAAAAGCGTGTGACCCCGTTGGCAATGGGATTTCCGTTCCGGCACAGCAGGAAGATTCCGAAGCCCAGTGCGGTCCCGCAGAGCACGGAGAGAACGGTGATCAACAGCGTATTTGCGACGCCCTCCGTAAAAAGGCTCCATCTGTTTTCCCGGATAAAGGTTTTCTCAAAGCTGTCCATTATGCCGGACCAGAAAGAGGCTGTCTGATTTTTGCTGTCAGAGCGCACGACCAGAACCGCACCGCCGGAATAGTTCGGAGCAGAAAAAAGCACGCTTTCAGACCGTTCCGGGGTAATGGTTACTGCGGATCCGACAAAGTCACATTTTCCCGACTGTACGGCAGGCAGGACTGCATCCAGATTCATGACTTCTATTTTCAGTCCATAGCCATAAGCCTGACAGAACTGCGCGGCAATATCCACGTCATAACCCACCACTTCACCATCGCGTACATATTCAAAGGGCATAAAGTCACCGTCTGTCGCCATGGTCAGTGTGCCTTTTTCAGCGGGGAACGCGCGGTAATCCGGGATCTGCTTGTCGGTTTCATCCTTGCCAAACCATTTTTTCGAAAGATCGTTCATCCTGCCGTCAGCCTGGAGCGAACGGAGAAATTCACTGAATTCCCCGCACAGTCTCTGTCCCTCCTCGGTCTTGGCGAAGCAGTACGCATATTCGAAATCTTCGATGTATTCCGGGATATAGGCAATCCCCTCATATCCCTGCTGGATAATGTACCGTATCACCGGTTCGTCTGAGGGAAACGCATCGATCTTCCCGGCAGCGAGATCGGTCAGCAGATCACTCTGGTTGTTGTAGTAAGACAGCTGGGCATCCGGAAATGCTTTTCGAATCAGCAGATCAAAGTTCGTCCCGGAGGGAATGCCGATTCGTTTCCTGCGCATATCCTCAAGAGAGGGCAGGCCGGCATCCGCCTGCTGAGCCTGTGTCCTGAGCACAGCCAGAACCGTACCGCCTTTGTAGTACGGAACGGAGAAGCGAACACTTTCCCGGCGTTCCTCCGTTACGGTGATCCCTGCAGCGGCGAAATCCGCTTTGCCTGACACGATCGCAGGCAGGATCCCATCAAAGCTCATGTTTTCAACGATGAGGCCGTACCCATGATCCTGACAGAACCGTGCTGCCAGGTCAACTTCGATTCCCACGATTTCATTGCCATGGAAATAGCACATCGGCGCATAGGCGCCCTCCGTGGCCATTTTCAGTGTCCCGTTAACAGCTGGAAAAGAAGCGTAATCCGGAACGGTTTTTTCACTGTCCTGCCCATCAATCCACTTGTGCAGGATTTTCTCCAGTTCTCCGCTGGCTTCCATGCTTCTGATCCAGTCGTTCAGTTCACTCTCCAGTTTTTCGCCTTCTGCATTTTTCTGCAGGACGAACGCAAACTCAAAGGTATCCAGTCGGCCGTCCAAAACCTCCAGCCGGTTATTTTCTGCTGCCATCAGACGCAGGACCGGCTCGTCGCCGGGAAAAGCATCAATCTTATGGGTTTCCAGCGCAGCAGCCAGGTCTGGATAAGTGTTATAGTAACTGATCTGTGCATCAGGCAGCGCTCTGAGTACGATTTCATCAAAAGTGGTGCCGGTCTGCACACCGATGCGCTTGCCCGGCAATACAGATAAGTCTACTTCAGCGAATACACCGTACGTCAGCAGAAGCATCAGAACGAGCAGTCCTACAAAAAATAGCTTTTTCATATTTGTCTCCTATGGATGCGAAAATTAAAGACAGTGGTTCACTCAGGCAACACTTTTCAGCAGAATACTGTCTGTTTTCACAAATCATACCGGATTGTACAGAGTTAATCAATCCTCTATATTCGCCTGCCCGCAAATTTTCCCGGATTCGCCGGGAATTTACCGATTCAATCCGATTCAGTCATTTTTCTGATGTGACAGATGCTTCCGAGGCCAGGGAACGGCTCGCACCTGTCTGCGCCAATGTCAAAGGCAGCTGACTCTTTATCCCTTCTGCCCATGAAAGGGCAGACAGGAATATCCCGGAGCATTGTATCGGTGGTTTTGTCCGGCACGGAGAAGCCCCGGACGTGTCCTCGAGCGGCTTCCGGCTCGCAGGTTCCCAAATTGAATGTCTGATCAGGTTGTATCCGTTTCGGATCATGCCAAATCCGTTT
>CACXHF010000107.1 GCA_902767305.1 uncultured Eubacteriales bacterium | reverse complement strand
TATTCTGAAGGGAAATGCGGACAAGGTTCCGGATGGCGTAATTCAAAAAGATTTCACGGCTGTTTTAAGGTGTTTTTCAGTTTTCTGTGCTATACTGTGACCTGATATCGAGCAGCGAAAGCGTAAGACCGGATATCAGCATTAAACAGGAGGATATCCCTTATGAAAAAATGTGTTTCTGTGCTTCTTGCCTTTTTGCTTTTCTGTTCAGTCGGTGCTGCTTTTGCGGAAGGTCCTGGCGGTATGCGCGGCAATGGCGGCCGCGGCGGCCGTGGAGGAAACGGCGGTGGTACGGATAAATCCGGCGATGCCGAGCTCCAGGCGATGATCGCCAGTGTTGCACCGGAGTTTCAGCTGCTGACCTATGAAGATGCGGAGTCCGGCATCAGCCTGCAGTATCAGCTGTATATTCCTGAGAACTATGATGAAACCCGGAACTACCCCATGATCCAGTTTATTCCGGATTCCAGCGCTGTCGGACGCGGAACGGATTATGTCCTGACGCAGGGCTGGGGCGGTCTGATCTGGGCAACAAAGGAAGAACAGGCCAAGCATCCTGCTTTCGTGGTTGTACCTGTATTTACGGAAACGGTCGTGGATGACAATTTCAATCATTCCGGGCAGATCGATGCGGCTGTGCGTCTGCTTCAGTCGCTGACGGAAACATACTCCATTGACACGAAGCGGATCTATACAACCGGTCAGTCCATGGGCGGCATGACCTCCTTCCATCTGAGCATTGAATATCCGGATTTCTTTGCGGCCTATCTTTTTGTCGGCAGTCAGTGGAATACGAGCCTGCTGAGAGAACTGGAACAGAAAAACTTCTTCTACATTGTTTCTGCCGGTGACCCGAAGGCATCCGCCGGTCAGGCAGAGCTTCTGGCTCTGTTCGATGCGGATGGCGCCGCGTACAGTCATGCGGAGTGGAGTGCAAAGGATAATGCGGAAGATCAGAAGGCGGCGGTTGCTGCCATGCTGGCAGAGGGAAACAATGCAAACTTCGTGACTTTTACGCTGGGGACGACGCTTGCAGAGGGGCAGACTGCCGGAGGCGGCGCGGGCGAGCATATGACTTCGTTCGATTTTGCGTATAAACTGGAAGCTGTTCGCGACTGGCTGTTTGAACAGAGCAAGTGAGGGACCGCATGAAAAGAATGCTTATCCTTCTCATGACGCTGGTCCTGCTGGCAGCCGTCACGGGTGCGGCGGCTGAAGCGCCGCGCGGCAGCGGACGGGGAAACGGGGCAGGAGGCGGTTCCATGCAGATCCTCAATGAAGGCATTGCCTGCATGAATGGCGACGGTGTTGATCAGGACTATGAGAAAGCGTTCCGGCTGTTCATGGAAGCTTTTGAGGGCGGAAGCATGAAAGCAGCACGCTACGTGGGAATGATGTACGAGCAGGGCATGGGGAGAGAACGGGATTATGAGAAAGCGGCTGAATACTATGCCAAAGGCGTAGAGGCCGGCGATCTGACAAGCGGATACTATCTTGGCCTGCTGTATGAGCAGGGGCTCGGCGTTGAGCAGGACTATGTGAAAGCAGCCTCGTTTTTTGCCTCTGTGAAAGCGTCTGAAAACAAATCGGCCACGGGAGTCGTTGCTGCCGGATACGAACTGGGTGTCCTTTATGAACAGGGCCTGGGAGTGGAACAGGACCTGAAGAAAGCGATGGAGCTTTATCAGGAAGCCGCGGCGTATGAATACCCGGATGCCATCGAAGCGCTTGCACGGTTAAGCAAATAAGAACTCTTTGTCAGCATTTTGAAAAAGCCTCAGAACGGGAACCGTTCTGAGGCTTTTAATGAAATATCGGTCATCCTGAAACGACAGGGTTCTTGAAAGTTATGGCCGGTTCTGTTATGCTACCGGAGCAGAGCCGTGGAATACTCCGGAGAACAGAAGGCTGCTTTCGGATTTCATCGAGTTCGTGCGCGATGTTCTCGGAGATGTGATCAGTGCGGAGACGGATGCTCAGCCCCGCGGGTCACTGAAGATCCGCTGATCAGTGAAAAAGTGAAGGCCATTGTCTTCGCTTTTTCGGATATGCAGGCAAACCGGGAACAGTTCCGGCTGCAGCGAAGACACTGGTGCTTACAGGGAGGGAAACAGATGCGAATTATCCTTGTCCGGCACGGGGAGCCGGACTATGAAAAAGACTGTCTGACGGAAAAAGGCCGTCGTCAGGCCGCAGCAGCAGCGGAACGGCTTGAAAGGGAAAAAATCGAAGCCGTGTACACCTCTCCGATGGGGCGCGCACGTGAAACAGCAGAGGCACTGGCAGAGCGCATAGGCATAAAGCCGGTCATACAGCTGCCGTGGATGCACGAACTGTCCTGGGGAGGGACAGACGGGAGGCTGATCTTTGCAGACGGGCATCCATGGGACTGTGCCAATGAGATGATCCGTCTGGGAGAGGATCTCCTGAATCCGGATTGGACACTTCACCCGCTTTTCTGCCATAACCGGGTCGTATCGGAGGCGGCCGGAACAGCAGCCGGGACAGATGAATGGATGAGGACGCTCGGATATGTACGCGAGGGAGCGTACTATCGCTGCTGCAGACCGGATAATGAACAGCATACGGTGGCACTGTTCTGCCATGGAGGATCTTCCTCTGCCATGATTGCCCGTCTGCTGAATGTGACCTTTCCCTATGTGTGCGCGGTCCTGCATATGCCTTTTACAGGAATTACCATTATCCGTCTGGGAAGAGAACCCGGAAAGCTGGTTATGCCGGTCGTTGAACTGGCCAGTGACATCGGACATTTATCCGGATTCTTCCCGGATGAATGAGAGCCGGTGCAGTTTTTCTGATAAAAAAAAAGAGCCCCTGAATCAGGGACTCTGCAGTCTGAGAACAGGAGATGTCCTGTTCTTTATTTTTTGATCAGCGGCTTGAGATGCCAGATCTTATCGTTATACTCGCGGATCGTACGATCAGAGGAGAAGACGCCGCTCTTGGCAACGTTGATGATCTCCTTGCGTGTCCAGGCGCGGGAATCCATATAGTCACGGATCAGACGGCTCTGTGCCTGCTGATAGGAACCGAAGTCCTTGAGCACCAGATACGGATCAGCCATACCGCCGTTGTCGGAGAAGACAAGGGCACGGTAGAGGCCTTCAAACATGCGCGGATTGTCCGGCGTCAGAGAGCCGTCAAAGAGCATGTTCAGGGCACGGCGGAGCTCAGCATTGGTTTCGTAGATATCCAGCGCACGATAGGTGCCGGCGGAATAGAGCGCCTCAACCTCATGTGAACGCATGCCGAAGATATAGCAGTTGTCAAGACCGACCAGATCAGCAATTTCCACATTGGCGCCGTCCAGTGTGCCGATGGTAACAGCACCGTTCATCATGAACTTCATGTTGCCGGTACCGCTGGCTTCCTTGGAAGCGGTGGAAAGCTGCTCGCTTACTTCGCTGGCAGGAATCAGAACCTCGGCGGTGGAAACGTTGTAGTTCTGCAGGAAGACGACCTTGAGGAACTTGGATGCACGCTCATCCTTGGCAATATGCTGTGCCAGTACATTGATGAAATGGATGATTTCCTTTGCACGGTAATATCCGGGAGCAGCCTTGGCTCCGAAGATAAAGGTGCGGGGCGGCATTGAGTAGCTGGGATCGTCACAGATGCGGTTGTAGAGCACCAGAATATGCAGGGCATTGAGCAGCTGACGCTTATACTCATGCAGGCGCTTGACCTGAACGTCGAACATGGAGTCCGGATCCAGAACGAGTCCCTGATGCCGGTTGATCCAGTGCATGAAGTGTTCCTTGTTTTCATGCTTGACGGCAGCAAACTTTTCGATGAAGGCAGCGTCATCTGCAAAGGGCAGCAGCTTTTCGAGCTCCATCAGATCCTTATGCCAGCCGAGGCCGATGCTCTCATCCAGCAGGCTGGAAAGGGCACGGTTGGAAAGCATGAGCCAGCGGCGCGGGGTAATGCCGTTGGTGATGGCCATGAATTTCTCCGGCATGACGGCATAATAATCCGCAAAGGTGCTGCGCTTCAGAATGTCGCCGTGCAGCTGGGAAACACCATTGATCGCCTTGGAATAGGCAATGCACATGTTGGCCATGTGAGCCTGATCATAGGCCAGAATGGCCATGTGGCCGATCCGCTCCCACTGTCCGGGGAAACGATCAAACAGCTTCTGGCACAGACGCCGGTTGAGTTCCTGCATGATGGTGTAGATACGCGGGAGCGTCTCGCGCATCATGGATTCCGGCCACTTCTCAAGCGCTTCGGACATGATGGTGTGGTTGGTATAGGCAACGGTAGCCGTGGTGATGCGCTCGGCATCCTCCCAGGAAAGGTGCTCGACGTCAATCAGAATACGCATGAGCTCGGGAATGACCAGAGCCGGATGGGTATCATTGATATGGAAGGCAACCTTGTCAGGAAGGAGGAAGATGTTGTCGCCGTTGATCCGCTTGAAGTCACGGATGGCATACTGAATGCTGGCGCTGACAAGGAAATACTCCTGCATCAGGCGCAGTTTCTTGCCGTTGTAGGACTTGTCCTCCGGATAGAGCACTTTGGAAATCTGGGCGGCAATAGAGGAACCGTCACGGGTGGAGCTGTTGAAATCACCGCTGGAGAAACGCTGGAAGTTGAAGTTCTGCGGAAGAACAGCGCTCCAGCAGCGCAGACGGTCGACGACATCGCTGTCATAACCGACGATCGGCAGATCGTAGGGAACGGCAACAACATCTTCGGTATCCTCGATGGTGACGTAGTTAACATCGTCCACCCACTGCTCGACGACGCGGCCGCCGAAACGGACGAGGACGGCATCTTTCTGGGTAGGAATCTCCCAGGCATTTCCGTAGGTAAGCCACTCGTCCGGAATTTCAACCTGCTGTCCGTCGACAATGCGCTGACGGAAGAGGCCGTATTCATAACGGATCGTGCAGCCCACAGCCGGATAGTCAAGGGTTGCAAGAGAATCAAGGAAACAGGCAGCCAGACGGCCGAGACCGCCGTTGCCAAGAGCCGGTTCAGGCTCTTCGTGGAGAACGCCGCGAAGGGTCAGGCCCATTTCATCAAAGGCCTTGACATATTCATCGGTGGAGCAGAGGTTGAGCAGGTTGTTATGAAGCCAGCGTCCGGTCAGAAACTCGATGGAGAGATAATAGAGGCGCTTGGCCTTGGAGTTGAAGCGTTCCTCTTTTTCGAAACGCCACTTCAGCATGATCTGATCGCGTACCGTGGAAGCGACAGCAGCATAAATCTGCTTTGGAGTCGCTTCTTCAAGCGTGACGCCATAGTATCGAAGAAGCTTATTATAGATGGATTCCTTAATGGTATCTTTGTTATATTCCTGCATTAAAGGCATAAACGGACCTCCCACTAATAGAGTCATTATGCACTGGGCTGCACAATACTGGAAATTATAACATGCGATTTGGAGTGTGACAAGAAAAAAAAGAATCCGTGTCAGAAATGCTCATAAAAATGGGATAAATGAATGATAAAATGCATAAATCCTGACGGCATCCTTCCTTTTCTGACGGGCAATCTGGCGGTTGCAATTCCCGAAACATTCCAATAGAATGAGATCGGATTTGAGAAAATGACCGACGGGCGTGAAAAATGTGAAGGGGTCATTTCGGGGAGCGGCTGAGGAAGTCGGAGGCACTTGCTCTGCGGAGGATGCAGCAGAGCGGACCGGCTGAGGCGGAGCTTCGGAAAATGGTGCAGATAAAAAAGCAGGCACCGCATTTGTGCGGTGCCTGACGGACCTGTGTCACTGATCAGGGATAAAACCGGGAAATTTTTGCGCCGAGTGAATTGAGCTTCTCCTCCAGATGCTCGTAACCGCGGTCGATATAATGCGTATTGTAGATTTCAGTGGTTCCCTGTGCCATGAGTCCGGCGATCACCAGTGCAGCGCCGGCGCGAAGGTCACTGGCTTCGACAGCGGCTGCATGAAGCTGAGGAACGCCTTCAATGACGGCAGTCTGTTCATAGACCCGGATATTGGCCCCCATCCGTTCCATCTCAGCCAGATGGCGGAAACGGGATTCAAAGATGTTCTCAACGACCCGGGAAGTGCCGGAGGCCGTGCAAAGAAGTGCACTCATGGGCTGCTGCAGGTCAGTCGGGAAGCCGGGGTAAACCTGCGTTTTGAAGGAGACAGACCGGTGGGCGCCGATCGAACGGACGCGGATGGCGTCATCTTTTTCATCCACCCGGGCACCCATTTCAAGAAGTTTGGCGGTCAGGGCTTCCATATGTGTGGGAATACATCCGGTGATGGTCACGTCCCCGTGTGTGCCTGCCGCTGCAATCATGAGTGTACCGGTTTCGATCTGATCCGGAATGATGGTATACGGCCGCCGGGCGGAAAGCGAATGTGTTCCGCGGATCCGGATGGTATCTGTTCCGGCTCCCTTAATCCGGCAGCCGATGGAGTTGAGAAAGTTCGCCAGATCGACAATATGCGGCTCTCTGGCAGCGTTGTGGATAATGGTCATGCCCTCGGCATGGGTGGCGGCCAGCATGACATTGATGGTGCCGCCGACGGTGACCATATCCATGAAAATATCGTTGCCGATCAGACCGCTGGACTTGGCAATCACCATGCCGTAAGAAGTCTCAACGGCGGCACCCAGCGCACGCATGCCCTTGAGATGCTGGTCAATGGGACGCCGGCCAATGTCACAGCCGCCCGGCATGGGTACTTTTGCCTCTCCGTAACGGGCAAGAAGAACCCCGATATAATAAGAAGAGGCGCGCATTTTTCTTGAGAGTTCCAGAGGAACCTCAGTTTTGTTGATGGTGGAGGAGTCTACCTGCATGACACCGCTGGCAGGATCCCAGTCAACGGTTGCACCCAGGTGGCGCAGGGTTTCAACGGATACCCGGACGTCTTCAATGTCGGGCAGATTTTCAATGACACAGGGGGTCCTGCTTAATACGGTAGCAGGAATGATTGCAACAGCGGAATTTTTGGCTCCGCTGACATGGACCGTGCCCTCAAGGCGGCGGCCGCCGACAATCAGCATGCGTTCATTTGTCATGATTGACCTCCTGTTGCTGTCTGGGCTGTCTGTTTGCAGCCAAAGAATATGAGAAAGGTTGCTCTATTATACACAGAGGCCGATTTTTTGACAAGCTGTTCTGAAAAAGGAGCAGATCCGCTGCGCCGGAAGACAAAATGAAGACGTTTTCCGGTCAGGTCCGATTCTCATCCGTTTCCGAAAGGAGGATGTCGATGAGACGTTTTTTTTGAGGATCAGTACGGGAAAAAGGGAAAAACTGAAAAAAATGTGGTATGATAGTACAAAAGGGTCGACGGATGTCAGGACTGCCTGATGCAGGAAATATCCGACGAAGAGCCGTAGGCCAGATGTCATCGGCGGCGTTTCTGCTGCACGGAGGCTGCGGGGAACTCTCGGAGTGCAGAGAATGAAGTGTTTACGTCATCGCCCGAAGGGCAGATTTGGAGTAAGTGCATGAGTGCGTGGTATTCCGTTTTAGCTATGGGGTTTGGCTATCTCTCCGCCGTGATTATTCTGCTGATTGTGGGAATATCCATTCGAAAAACGCTTTCAGACCGTCGAAGCTGGAAAAGAGCGGCTTCGGAACAGCATCAGCTGGCCTGTGCGGGAGAACTGAGCGTTCTCTCCGGAGGGATGAAAAGGCTTTCGGCGGGGAAGGTCATCAGTGTACCGTATGAGGGAACTATCGGGTCAGCCTCCGGCTGTGATGTGGTTCTCTCCATACGGCGGCTGCATCTGCGGGCGGCTTTTTTCTGGGTGGATGGAAACCGGATGCATGTGGTGCCGGTACAGAAGGAGGTCATCCAGGTAGATGGGGAGATGCTGCGGCCCGGAGATGAAGCGATCATGACCACTGGCGCACGGCTTACTGTCAACGGTGTACTCATGGAACTGCGGCTGTATGAGGAATCCGAGCCTGAGGCCGGGGTGTTTGAAAATCCGTATGTGACGAAGGCCAGACGTATTCAGGCGCATCAGGGACACGGACGTGGCATAGGCAGCAGCGGATCAGCCCGGCCGGAGAAAAAAGGAAGGAAAAGGAGAGCGGAGGATTCGGAACAGGAATAACGGGCTATAAACGGCAGGAGAGGAGGAGGAGAATGCCGAAAAACAGCGAACAGGTATTTATCGGACATAAAGTCAGAAGAACGGAAAAGAAACCAGCCGGAACCGAAGCGGGAAAGCAGAATTCCGGGAAACGGAAACCGGCGCAGAGGGCAGACCGGAGAGAAGAAAAACCAAAACCGGCCGTGCATACGGAAAAACGTCTGATATTCAGAGAAAAAAGGCCGGAGAAGGGACGCACATCAGCTTCGGAACTGCGGCTGCTGACCGGAGCAAGAGTAGATCTGCCGGTTGTGATGATTGCCGTTCTGACGGCCGTTTTTGAGGCACTCGGCCTTATGCTTTCTGCTGCGCATACACAGGAGACAGTGGGGATGGATTCACTGGCCATGATAGCGTTCATCGTTCCGCTTGGCCTGTTTACCTCACTGATTCTTCCGCGGTTCATGCATATGGATGCAATGATCATGGCGCTGACCAATTTCCTGTGTGGTGTCGGAATTGTCACGCTCTGTACAGTTTCCCCGCTCCGGGGAAACCGGCAGATGCTCTCCTATGCACTGAGCCTTGGGGTGATGGTCGTGATGACCCTGATGGTCACACGGCTTCGGCGCTATCATGGCCTGACGCTTTTCCTGATGGCTGCAGGCCTTGCGGTCCTTGTGCTTCCGCTGATTTTCGGCAAGTGGAATAATGGGGCTAAAAACTGGGTCAGTCTGCCGCTGCTGGGTTCTTTTCAGCCCAGCGAACTGGTGAAAATATCGGTTGTTTTTGCGTTGGCCTATTATTTCAGCGCACACCGGACACTGATACAGATGATGCCGGCACTTGTGTTTTGCGTTGCCTGCCTGCTGGTGCTGATGCTTCAGCGGGACCTGGGTACAGCTCTGATTTATTATCTTTCAACGCTGGTGGTGTTCTATATTGCCTGCGGAAATATTCCGCTGACACTGCTGGGAGCCGGCGGCGGTGTCGGAGCGGCGATTCTCGGATACCGGATGTTTGCACATGTGAAAGTACGCGTGGCAATGTGGAAAAACCCCTGGAGTGATCCGACCGGAGGCGGTTATCAGATCATTCAGGCACTGCTGGCCATCAGTTCAGGAGGCCTGTTCGGCATGGGTCTGGGGCAGGGAACACCGGAAAAGATCCCGGAATATTACAATGATTTTATCTTTGCAGTGATCTGCGAACAGTTCGGACAGGTTTTCGGTGTTCTGCTCCTTCTGGTATATGTCATTATCTTTATGCGTGCGGTAATGCTCATCAACCGTTCAAGGCGCTCACTGACCATGCTCCTTGGATACGGGACAGTTGCCATGCTGGGAATACAGACATTCATGATAACGGGCGGTGTTATCAAGCTGATTCCGCTGACGGGCGTCACGATGCCCTTCCTCAGCTATGGCGGATCTTCCATGCTCTCCTGCATGACCATGATTGGTATTCTGCACGGCATTGCGGGAAAACAGCAGGTGGAGACGAAAAACTGTCTGATGGCAAAAGGGAGGCAATAACCATTAAAATCATACGAATCCGATCCCGGTTCATGTTTCTGCTGATGATTTCCCTTTTCTGCCTGACAGTGGCCTATTTCTGTTACTCGGTATATTTTTACGGAGGCAGATGGATGGCGAATCCGTATAATCCGCGGATCAGCAACCAGAAGCTTTACGTGAAGATGGGTTCAGTCATGGACCGGAACGGCATTGTTCTGGCGTGGTCGGATGAGAACGGAAGACGGCATTACCATAAGGATGCTGCCATGCGCAGGGCTGTTTCTCAGGTGGTTGGAGACAGCGGCGGCAAGGTTTCCACGGGTGCAGATACGTTTCATGCACAGTATCTGCTGGGGTTCAAATCCAGCATCTTTGAGCGGCTTGGAGATGCCATTACGGGAAACCAGCAGCAGGGGGACAGCCTCGAGCTGACCATATCCGCAGAACTGTCCCGGTATATCACATCACAGTTTCCCTCGGGGAAACGCGGTGCAGTGGTGATCATGAACTACCGGACGGCAGAGGTGCTGGCCATGGTCTCGCTTCCGCAGTTTGATCCCAACGATCTGGATGCGGTCCTGGGGGACAGTGAGGCCGGTGCGCTGATTAACCGCTGCACCCAGGGGCTTTATCCTCCGGGCTCCACGTTCAAAATCGTGACCATGATTTCAGCCATCGACCATCTGGCCAATCTGGATGACTTTGCCTTTGACTGCACCGGCTATTATCCGGTTGGACATTATTCAGTAACAGAGACCTCTGCCCACGGAATTCAGGACCTGAGGAGCGCATTTGCCAATTCCTGCAATACGACATTTGCGGCGCTTTCCCAGCAGCTGGGTTACAAGCTGATTGGAGATACCGCCAGTCAGCTCGGCTTCAATGAGAATTTTCTGTTTAATGATATGATTGTTTACAATTCCAGTTATCCGGTGGATGATCTCAGTCCTGAGGATCTGGCCTGGTCGTCCATCGGACAGGGACGTGTCCTTGCGACTCCGCTTCATCTGACCCTGATTGCTGCTACGATTGCCAACAAGGGGATCTTCCGGGAACCCCGCCTTCTGCACCGGATCATTACAGCCCGCGGCCAGGACCGTATGCTTCCCTTTGTGGCACCTGACCGAAGTGTGGTAAGCCTGCAGACATCATCCAGAATTGAACAGGATATGATTGAAGTCGTTCGCAGGGGAACCGGTACCCGGGCGGCGCTTCGGGATTATACGGTAGCCGGAAAGACGGGAACGGCTGAGGTCAGCAATGACAAGAGTGTAGAGGCGCATGCCTGGTTTGTGGGCTATATCAGGGAGGAAAAAGCTCCCTATGCCATCTGTGTTCTGGTAGAGAATGGCGGAAGCGGAGGCCGGGTAGCGGCACCGCTGGCCAGAAAAGTCCTGCAGAAGGCGATTGACATGAAACTTTAGTTTTGAACGTAGTCGAAAGAGTACGGAGAGAGAACAGGAGGATGTTGAAAATGAAAAGAACGGTATGTCTGCTGCTGATCGGTCTGCTGCTGTGCCTTTCCGGCGCGGCTTTTGCCGCCGTAAAATATCCGCAGGAGGCGAAAACGACGGAGAGCGCTGTTGAGGTGCACAAAACCGCCCGTGCAAACAGCACGGTGCTGGTCAGGCTCCGGAAAGGAACAGCTGTGACGGTGACGGGTGAGAAGACGGTCGGGTCCGCTGTATGGTATGAGGTGACGCTGAAGGACGGTACATCCGGCTTTGTGCAGGGGGATGTACTGAGTATGGAGACAGCAAAAGGAACGCCGAAAAAAGCGACTCCGGAACCGAAAAAAACGGTGAAAGTGACAAAGATGCCGGTTACGGTTGAAGTCCGGCACGATGGCGGGGAACTTTTCAATCATATAGGAACCAACTGGTTTTACACATATGAACTGAATGGAAAGACTGTAGATCCCGAAAAAGGCACTGCAGACTTTACAGCCGGCAGGGAATACACCTTCCGCACAGTTATTGAGGAACGGGACGGAAAGCCGGATGTGGGAGAGAACACCGTGACTTATACGCCGACCGAGGCGGACATCAAAAACGGATTTACTGTCCGACAGAAGGTGACTGTGAGTGAAAACGGCGGGCGGTTCAGCGGAAACATGGTTACCTTTACGGTCACCTGGAAAATTAACAAATAAGAAGGCAAAGGCGTCCGGATTCAGTCCGGACGCCTTTGAAAGGTTACAGAGATTCAGTCAAGGATGACGGGCGGCGTGGTCAGATCCGGATTTCCGAGCTTCCTGTCAGGACGTATACAGCCCAGTGACCACAGAACCTGTGCACGGTGATCGAGCAGGAACTGGATGGAATTCTGAGGCAGATCCCGTGCCCGGGAAATCAGGGGAATGGATGCTGCTGTGCCGGCAACCGCATTGAGAAGAGGGGATGCCCTTCTGCGGAAACCGAGAATACGGGCATATTCCGGTTCCGGCAGTGCGGCTGCGAGATCTTTGGTCAGGCGGAGGAGAATACAGGCACAGATCCGGGAAAGTCGGGCATGGGTGAAACGCCGGGTCTTGACGGAGGCAAGAAGCGTATCGCGGTCTGCAACCTGCAGGGCCATTTCCCGGAATCGGTTTTCAAGGCCTTCCGCCATACCACAGATCCGGCGGAGGTTTTCCGCCGAATCCGTACGGACCAGATACAGAAGGGTTTCGGAAAGGGCATTTGGCGGATGAATTTCCTGTACCTGTTCTGCAGAGAGGTAGAGTTCCGGGTCCGGCAGGGAAAGAGCCGCCAGGTCCGGTGTAAATGTCCCGTTCCCGGCAGCTTCACGGATCGCTCCGGCACTTGAAAAGGCGGAAATGGTCCGGTCGTGATACTGCCCGATACGTGCTACGGGGACGGGCTGTATACTCTCCGGCAGAGCACACAGGTACTGAAGGGCGAGAATGGCGTTGGGGGCTGAGAGCCGGTCATTCAGTCCCGGTTCCTGCAGACAGACGGCCATGGCCTGAGCATAGGCAGCCGGATAGGAGAGACCGGTTTTCAGCAGACGGTGAAAGGCGGCGGTAAAAGTATCCGGTTCCCGGCGCAGAAGTTCGGTGATCCGGTTCAGATGTGGAATCAGTTCCGGCTCACAGCCGAAGGAGAGATGCGTGCACACTCCAAGCCGACGGGCAATGGAGACTGCGCCGCCGGCAAACTCCGGTGCGGAGGCACAGGAAAAGCGGACGGGAAGCTCGAGGACAAGATCGGCACCGTGCAGGAGAGCAGATTTGGTGCGCAGATGCCTGTCATACCGGGAAAAGCTGCCGCGCTGGGTAATGCATCCGCTCATGATGCAGACCATGTAATCCGCCCCGGTGAGTTCCCTTGCACGGGCAAGATGATACAGGTGGCCGTTGTGGAACGGATCATATTCACAGACAACGGCACAGACAGTGGGGCCAGACATGCGTCACCTCTTCTTCGCAGATGAGAAAAGGACAGGGATTCCCGTAATTTGGCGAATAATTCCTTTTCAAAGCCGCGAAAATGCGTTATAATCTTGGAGTTGGATAACTCTTGTTTTTGGATAGTATACCATATTTTAGGAGGAGTTTAAAATGTCTGTTATTGAGACAATTCGGGCAAAGGCTGCGGCTGATCCGAAACATGTCGTTCTTGCTGAGGGCACTGAGCCCAGAACCATTCAGGCATCTGCGAAAATTGTCGCAAAAGGCCTGGCTAAGGTAACTCTTGTAGGAGCCAAAGATGAAATTTTGGCAAAGGCAGCTGAACTGGGAACGGACCTGACCGGTGTGAATATCGAAGATCCGTCGGTAAGCGACAAGACGGAAGGGTATGCGGAGCAGCTGTTTGTGATCCGTGAAAAGAAGGGAATGACCCGTGAGAAGGCGAAAGAACTCTGCCTTACCAATACGCTGTTCTATGGCACCATGATGCTCAAAATGGGTGATGCGGATGCCATGGTTGCCGGCGCCATCAATACCACCGGTGACGTTCTCCGCCCGGCTCTGCAGATTATCAAAGGCGCTCCCGGCATCAAGACGGTCTCCTCCTGCTTCCTGATGGAAGTGCAGAATCAGAACTATGGCGACAACGGTGTTCTCGTATTCGGCGACTGTGCTGTGAATATTGATCCGACCTCTGAACAGCTGGCGGATATTGCCATGGCGTCTGCACAGACGGCCAAGTCTCTCCTTGGAATGGATCCCCGTGTTGCGATGCTCTCCTTCTCGACGAAGGGCTCGGCCAAGCATGAGAATGTGGACAAGGTTGCCAAAGCAGTACAG
Source organism: uncultured Eubacteriales bacterium (assembly GCA_902767305.1). Lineage (GTDB taxonomy): Bacteria > Bacillota > Clostridia > Christensenellales > Aristaeellaceae > Ventricola. The sequence goes on along the minus strand of CACXHF010000107.1, from coordinate 2,103 downwards.
CTGGTCCATGAGCAGATGCCTGAGCTGAATGTCGACGGCGAAATGCAGGCAGATGCAGCACTGGTTGCCTCCGTCGGCGAACTCAAGTGCCCGGGCAGCCCGGTAGCAGGCAAGGCGAACGTCATGATCTTCCCGGATCTGCAGGCTGGCAACATCGGCTACAAGCTGGTGCAGCGCCTTGGCAATGCAAAGGCTATCGGACCGGTCATTCAGGGCCTGGCTAAGCCGGTTAACGATCTCTCCCGTGGTTGCTCTGTAGATGATATCGTGGATGTTGTCGCGATCGCGGCTGTAAAGGCACAGGCCTGAGAAAGGATAATCAATGAAAATTCTTGTAATTAACGCCGGTTCCTCTTCACTCAAGTATCAGCTGATTGATATGGATGACGAGTTTGTCAAGGCGAAAGGCCTTGTTGAGCGTATCGGTATCGAAGGAACCCATTTTAAGCATACTGTTGTCGGAACCGATAAGGGCATCGAGTTTACCCGCAACATGGCAGACCATACCGAAGCAATCACGGCCGTTCTTGAGGCGCTGGTTGATAAGGAAAACGGTGCGATCGCTTCGCTGGATGAGATCGGCGCCTGCGGCCATCGCGTACTGCATGGAGGCGAAACCTTCAAGGAGTCTGCACTGGTGACTGCTGAATCCCTGGCTGAGATTGAGGCTCTGATTCCGCTGGGTCCCCTCCATCAGAAAGCAAACATTGCCGGCATCAAAGCCTGTCAGAATGTTATGCCGGACAAGCCGAATGTGGCGGTTTTTGATACGGCGTTCCATCAGACCATGCCGCCCAAGGCGTTCCTGTATGGTGTCCCGTACAAGTACTATGAGACCCTGAAAGTCCGCCGTTACGGCTTCCATGGCACCAGTCATCGGTTTATTGCCGGTGAGGCACCTAAATATATCGGCAAGGCACCGGATAACTGCAAACTGATTATCTGCCACCTGGGCAACGGTTCTTCTCTGAGCGCTGTCGTAAATGGTAAAGTAGTGGATACCTCCATGGGCCTTACGCCTCTTGAGGGGCTTCTGATGGGTTCCCGTTCAGGCGATGTGGATCCGGCTGTTCTTGAATACATCATGGACAATACCGGCATGGACATCCATGAGATGCTGAACATGCTCAATAAGAAGTCCGGTTTTGCAGGTCTCTCCGTCTCCAGCGACATGCGCGATGTCAAGGCAGCTGCTGCACAGGGCGATGAACTGGCACAGAAGGCTGTCAGCATCTGGACCTATCGTGTACAGAAGTACATCGGTGCTTATAACGTTGCAGTCGGCGGCGCGGATGCGATTGTCTTCACTGCAGGTATTGGTGAGAATGATATTGAGGCGGCATCGGATGTCATCAGCGGCCTTGAGTTCCTTGGCGTAAAGATCGATCCGGCGAAGAATGTCCGTGGAAATGCCGGCGTGATCAGCACGGATGATTCTACGATTAAAGTGCTGCGTCTGTGCACCAATGAGGAACTTCCTATTGCCCGTGATACCCTGGCAATTGTCAGCAAACTCTGATTTTCTTTCAGGCATCCTCCAAAAAGCTGTTTTTGTCTGTCTCCGGGTGCTTGACAATGAAAGAATTCCTGAGTATAATGTTTCACGGTCTGTTTTGAGGTGAAAGAATGAAGCTGGATATCACAAAGGGGATTCAACGGAACGGAATTGAAATGCCGTTTGAAATAAGTGAATCCTTTCCGGAGGACAGCTGGAACGGAGACACGATTCGGTTTGCAGAACCGGTAATGTTTTCCGGTACATACATGATCTCGGATGAGACCGTAGTGATTCGGGGAATCGCAGAAACTGTCATTGAAGGACCCTGCGCACGCTGCCTGGAAACAGCACGTATGCCGGTAAGGGCAGAAATGTCCGAAGCATATGTGCGGGATAAAGGTGAGGAAATCATCCCGCTGGATGAGGAACAGTATCGATATCAGGGACATATCCTGGATCTATATGAGGCGGTCCGCACAGCACTTCTGCTGGAATTGCCCACGCGGTTTCTCTGCAAAGAGGACTGCAAAGGCCTGTGCCCGGTTTGCGGCACAAATCTCAATCGAAATACGTGTTCATGCCAGAAGGATGTACCGCGCAGAAAT
>CACXHF010000106.1 GCA_902767305.1 uncultured Eubacteriales bacterium | reverse complement strand
ATCTGTCCTGCCTCACGGGTAACATCCTGTTCACCTTTCTTGGAGAGACAGGCCGAGCAATTTCCGCAGTAGGTCTGTGTGGTTACCTCTCCAAAGTAGGAAAGAATGCGATTCCGGAGGCAGCCGCGTCCTGTACAGTAATAAACAATCTGCCGCAGGCGTTCCTCTGCCTGTGCACGGACATTCCTGGCCGTAGCTATATCCAGAGTGGCATTATCGAGGGAGTGCTCGATCAGATAATTGGCCAGCGGAATATCCTGCGCCATGTAAAGTAGGCAGCAGTCTGCCGGCTCGCCGTCACGGCCTGCACGTCCGGCCTCCTGGTAGTAACTTTCCAGGTCCTTCGGCATCTGATAATGAACGACAAAAGAAACATTCGATTTGTCAATCCCCATGCCGAATGCATTTGTCGCCACAATAACCGGTACACGGTCTTCGATAAAATCTTCCTGCGCCTGCGAACGCTCATCATCCGAAAGTCCGGCATGATACCTGGCACATTCAATTCCGTTTGATTTGAGCATCTCCGAGGTATCCTCTACCGCCCGGCGCGTGACACAGTAGACAATCCCGCTCTGTCCTGCATGCTTCTGTACAAATTCAAGAAGCGCCGCATCCCGGTTTGAAGGCCTCAGCACTTCAAAGAACAGATTCGGCCGGTCAAAGCCGGTCAGCATCTTTACCGGGTCTTTCAGTTCAAGAAGCTTTATAATGTCTTTCTGAACTGCCAGTGTGGCCGTCGCAGTAAATGCGCCTACCACAGGACGTTTCTTCAGTTTTTCAATAAATGGTGCGATATTAAGATACGCAGGTCTGAAATCCTGTCCCCACTGAGAAACGCAGTGCGCTTCATCAATAATGACATAGGATATATCGGCACTTTGGGTAAAATCCAGAAATCCTTCTGTATTCAGCCTCTCAGGAGCAATATAGATAATCTTATAGGCACCGTTTCTGGCATTTTCCAGGGCTTTAACCTGCTGCTTGTTTGTCAGGGTGCTGTTGATATACGCGGCTTTCACATCGAGCTGGAGCAGGGCATTTACCTGATCCTTCATCAGTGATATGAGGGGCGAAATAACAAGTGTAATTCCACTTGAAATAATAGCCGGTATCTGATAGCACAGCGATTTCCCTGCGCCGGTTGGCATGATGGCTAGAACGTCTTTCCCCTCTACCAGCGCCTGAACGGATTCGCGCTGTCCTTCGCGGAACTGTTCATATCCATATACCGTTTTCAGCGTAGACTCTGCTTGCGCCATAGTTGGCATAAATTACTTCTTCCTTCCCTTGTCGATTTCCTGCAAAATCGTATTATATCCTGCTTTCAAAGGAAAATCAACATAGAAAACTACAAAACGTCCCTCCAATCATTGTAGAAAGAACAATTTATGGCAAAATTGCACAATTTCTTTTTCTCTAATAAAGTTTCTAATCACATTCTGTATAAAACAATACGCACAATTATTATGCATATTATTTGAGTGCTCTATATCTGCCTTTCTTCGAATTGCGGTAATCTGTTGAATAATGATATCCACATTGTAATATTTACAAATAAACAGGAAATACAAGTTCTCTCATGGAATCGACCGATCCAACACCATACGACGCAGTTCATCCGTATTCTGTTTTCCCTGCAGAACTGAGTGTATCCGCATTCTGTCCTCTGCTATCGCAAAAGCCATCGCGTCGTTGATGACGGACGTATAATGGCGGTAATCATAATAATGCGAGTAATCGATAATCCATTCCTGCAGAAGCGCAAAATCATACAGGCGTACATTGGCATAGTCAGCAACACTCTCAATGATTCGATTTCTGCATTCCATATCCGCCTCAAATGCGCCTCTGTTCATCTGATCCCTCCAGTAGCTGAGGGAATACGGCGGAAAAAACAGGTCAAATTCCGTGTCCGGATGCTCCTCTATGAACGAAATCAGGTTATGACTGATATTCATCTCGATCAGTTCCATTCGGGAGGGCTGCTGCGAAGGCACCGGATCTGCCAATGTCACCTGAAGCGTTTCCGGCGGCGGCAGTTCCGGAGGATCCCAGGCATACATCCAGTCCCGGATTCCCTGCTCATTCATTTTTCCCGGATGCGTTATGGCATACGGAATTTCCTTAAAAATCACATCCTCATTAAACCAGTAATTGACATCATTCAGAAGACTGGCATCATACAGATAATTGGGTGTTGCCATTTTCTGATTGGTCCAGTACACCGGATACGCGAACACATCTACCCCGTAGACAACCCGGCGGATTACATGTGTCCGGAACGCCATTTCCAGCATCCTTGCATGGTCCATTGCCGTTCCGCCGTTCATGCACAGCTTGACGAACCTCCCGCCAAGCGCGTCCTCGTAGACGCTTGGAGCGCTGTTTTCCGTCACGGAGGAACCCACGATTACACTGTCATACTCAAAGGATTTTGCCACACCGGCATTGCTGTAACTCTGAATTTCGCTTCGGAAGGATGGAATGTAGAACAGGGCTCTGTGATAAATCTCAAACGGATCAATCAGCACAACCAGACCGGCAATCAGCAGCAGACCGATGCCTATGCCCGCCAGTGTCAGCTGGCAAAAGCGTCTTGCCGTCATCCATTATCCCCCTTTCCGCCGAACCAGGTCTTTGCCGAATCAGGCAAAGATCCTGCCGCGTTAAAATACAGATTGTTTTTTGGCAGTCTTTGTGGTAAGATGTCCCGGTCAAATTACAGAACCCCTGGAGGTAAAAATCGAATGGCTGAAAATACTCAGTTTATCACGAAAGATATGATTATGGGAGACATCATCCGGAAATATCCGTCTTCCATGTATGCACTTATGGGCTGCGGTCTCGGCTGTGTCGGCTGCCCCTCTGCACAGGGCGAAACCCTCGAGCAGGCTGCTATGGTTCACGGCCTCAACGCAGATGAAGTGTTGGAGTTCGTCAATAACTGGATTCGTGAAAGAGAAGAAGCCCAGGCCTGATCAGTCATGGGATACAGTGTCCGGAATTTCGGACACTGTTTTTCTTTTCAGACCTCAGTCAGAAGCTCATCCAGTGTTTTTCCATATGACGGAAGAAACTCTTCCATAAAGACCGGCACCTCCGGCATATCCGCACAGATTTCCTCAATCGAATCTCTTGTCGTGCGGGCAGCGATCTGAAACTCCGTATTTCCGGCACGTTCTTCTTCAATGCATTTGATCAGTGCCGAGAGCTTATCTGCAGCCTTTACATAGCGGCGCAGTTCCCGGTCTTCCTCTGAATACTCTGCTTTCAGAATCTGCGCATAGGCATCCCGCAAATCGTCCGGAAGACCGGACAGAAGACGGTTTTCTGCCAGTGATTCCACATCTTTATATGCGGTCCTGATTTCATTGCTGAAGTATTTGACCGGTGTCGGCATATCGCCCGTAATTATTTCGCTGGCATCATGATAAATGCCCATGAGTGCTGCACGTCCGGCATCCAGGTGCTTTCCAAACCTGACGTTGCCGATAAGACACAGAGCATGCGCAATCATGGCCACTTCCAGTGAATGTTCACTCAGGTCCTCCGGCCGGGAATTGCGCATCAGCGCCCATCTGTGAATATATTTCATCCGTGATACGGTTGCAAAAAAAGGATAACTCATTAATCTACACCTGTTCTTATTTATCAGTATACAAGGGAAAAGAGCGCATTAAGCGCTCTTATTATCTTTCCAGGGATGATATGTCGGTACAACTGAAGCGATGACCTCGACAGTTCCCTCATCATTTTCATCGCTGACAGTCCGGAGCTTCTCCAGCATTCTCTGGAGCTGCTCCTCATTCACCGGATCCACATGCGCCACAAAGATCTTTTTGTGAGCAGTTTTCGTCATGCAGTTCCTTTCGGAGTCCATGAGAAGTTCTTCAGCCAGTTTTTCCCCAGGCCTGAGTCCGATGATCTTGATCGGGATGTCTACATTCGGCTCATACCCGTACGCACGGATCAGCTTTTCAGCCAGATCCATAATTCGTACCGGATCACCCATATCCAGCACCAGAATTGTTCCGGATTCAGCAAATGCACCTGCCTGAATGACCAGCTGTGCTGCCTCGGGAATCGTCATGAAATAACGCGTCACATTCGGATGCGTCACTGTTACCGGGCCGCCGGAACGGATCTGACGTTCCATCAGTGGAATGACACTTCCGTGGCTTCCCAATACGTTTCCGAAGCGGACCGCCATACATTTCATTTTTGTTTTTGCCCCGTAAGACTGGATCAGCATCTCGGTAATCCGTTTGGTTGCACCCATAACATTGGCCGGATTCACTGCCTTATCTGTCGAAAGCTGCACCAGGCGTTCAACGCCATGCGTACTGGCCGACTCCAGCAGGTTGAGCGTTCCGAACACATTGTTCTTGATTGCCTCGGCAGGGCTGCGTTCCATCAGCGGCACATGTTTATGTGCAGCCGCATGGAACACCACATCCGGATGATACTCCTCCATCACCTCATCCAGACGCTTTCTGTCACGGATTGATCCGATCAGCACCACCACCGGGCACTGCTCCCCGAACCGCTGATGCAGTTCATACTCAAGCTCGTATGCACAGTTCTCGTAAATTTCAAAGATGATGAGCAGCCGTGGATTAAATCGCAGGATCTGCCGGCACAGTTCCGATCCGATAGATCCGCCGCCGCCGGTGACCATGACGCATTTGTTGTTGAGATAGCCGGAGATGTTCCTGGTATCCAGTTCAACTTCGTCACGTGAGAGGAAGTCCGAAATGTTCAGTTCACGAATCTGCGGAGCAACTTCTCCGTTAGGTCCCAGATCTGTCGGTCCGGAGAAAATGCGGGTATGGCAATGTGTCTGGTTGCACAGTTCCAGAATCCGCTGAATCCGCTTTGTCGCATTCAGTGACGGAATCGCCACAATGATCTCCCGGATTCCAAAGCGTGTCACCAGTTTGGGAATATCCTCCGTCTTGCCAAGCACCGGAGTGTTCTGAATTCTCAGTCCCTGTTTAGTCGGATCATCATCCACCAGAAGAACCGGTTTTCCCATTCTTCCAGGGTTTTTATTGCAGATGTTGACCGCATAGGCACCAGATTCCCCGGCACCCACAATCATCACCGGCATGGCATCGCTGCCGCCCGATGAAATCCGATCCTTCGAAAAAATGCGCCAGATCAGACGGATTCCGCCGACAAACAGCATCGAAAAAAGACCTGAGAGAATGAGTACACTTCGGAAAAGATCCAGATTAAAGAAACGGTTGCAGGCAAGCGATATGCCGCAGGCAAGCGCCGAAACCAGAAACAGCCGCATCAGGTCCCGGACGCCTGCAAAGCGCCACATGATTTTATAGACACCGCCGAAAACAAAAGCCAGCATATAGACAGCCACCAGGAACGGAAGAAAACGCATCATGGTGACCATATGGCGCTCCGGGATGTACATCTCGAACCGCAGTTCCATGCTCACGTAGACAGCCAGCATCACAAGGACAGCATCCAGAACGGCCAGAGCACCATGCCGAAGTCTGGGACTTTCCTTCAAATCTTTATTGATTTTTATCATTTTGACATCAGACCGCCATCATTACTGCGCCTTCCGGTCGGATCATCAGAGAGATGCAGCTGCCCTTTCCAAAGACTTTCTCCATGCAGGCCATATATCCGTCAAGATTCTCGAGGGGAACATAGGCCTGAATTGTTCCGGCAAATCCGCCGCCGTGAACACGGCAGGTTCCTCTGTCTTTCAGGAACCTCCTGGAAATGGCGATTCCCAGTGCCATCTGTTCCTCTGTCGGTCTGGCATAGACGTTCTGCAGATGCTTCCAGCTGCTGTCTCCGGATCTGGTCACAAGTTCAAAAAACCGCTCCAGGTTGTCCCCGTTAAGTGCCTTGACCATTTCCGCCACATTTTCATTCTCATCATAGTAATGCATGGCTCTCAGAAGTGCACGGTCACCCACTGCTGCTCGGATTTCCGGAAGTTTTTCCTCGAAGACCTTTCTGGGAATATCACGCAGGACACGGCCGCCAAGTGCCTTTGCCACTGATTCCATCTCAGTGCGGATAGCTGCATAGTCATCTGTCAGGTCACCATGATCGCCTCCGGTGTTGACAACACAGAGCGCATACCCCTTAGCAGCAAAATCATAGCTGAGCGCCGTTACACTGGCGCGCGGCTTTTCAAAATCGATTGCCACCAGTCCGCCAACGGAGGAGGCCATCTGGTCCATCAGTCCGCAGGGCTTGCCGAACCAGCGGTTTTCCACTTCCTGTGCAATTTCTGCCCGGGTCTGTGAATCAATGACAAATCCGTTATACAGTCCGTCAAGAACAGCCGCAATGAGAACCTCAAATGCCGCTGAGGAAGAGAGTCCGGACCCGCGCGCCACTGATGAAGTGATGACCGCGTTGAATCCGCCGATCTTCATTCCACGCTCTCTGAGCGCACCGGCGGTCCCGCGAATAAGCGCTGTCGTCGTTCCGAATTCCGCTTCATTCACTTCAAGATTATCCGTGTGGATCTCCATCGGCGGGAATCCTTCACTGTCCACGAATATTACACCGTCGCTGCGGGGGCATACTACAGCAACAGTATCCAGGTTCACAGCTGCCGCAAGAACACAGCCATTGTTGTGATCCGTATGATTTCCACCAATCTCCGTCCTGCCGGGTGCGGAGAACACATAGGCTGGTCCTTCAAAGGATCCGAAACGCTTCACATAACGCTCTGCCAGTGCCTCATATCTCTTTTTCTGATTTTCCAGATCTGCCGCTCCATACAGCGCAGCCATCCGTTTTTCTGTTTCAGGTTTCTGCCAGAGCGAATCGAGTAGATTGGACATATAACTATCCTCCCGGGACTGTTCGTCCCATCTTTCCGTTGACTGCAGAGCAGCCTCCGGTCAGCTGTTCTTTTTATTTATTACACGCAGGTGTTCCATCACCATCCGGGCAACCACACCCGTAAGCACACCGGTTACCACACCCGAGACCATCAGAATCGGCAGATATGTAAATAACAGTCCCGGCGTGTTAAGCATCAGCACTGCCATCAGAATCTGACCGACATTGAAAAAAACTGCACCCACAGCGCTTACGCCGATTGCACTGATTCCCTTCACCCTGTACAAAAGCAGCATGGAAAGGACAGAGAGTACTCCGCCCGCAAGGGAATACAGCATGGCATTCATATTCGTGTAGATTACCCAGCTCATCAGCGCTTTAAGAAGCATCAGAATAAGTGTTTCCTTCAGCCCCAGCATGTAAATTGCATACAGAAGAACCGAATTGGCTAGACCAAGCTTGATTCCGGGTACAGCAGCTGTCAGAGGAAACTGACGCTCCACCAGTCCGAGAACCAGCATGAGACTGGTCAGAAGCCCGCACAGAGCCACCCGTTTTGCCGCACTGTTTCTCATTGCTGCGCCTCCGGATTCCCGACGGGAACCATCTCTACGGTCACACCATTAGGCAGACAGACAATGAATGTTCCGAGAATCCTGACACGATAATTGTCAAACGTTACAGCGCCTTCTCCGATGCAGTCCTGGTTCTCGCAGGTCGATGATTCCATGTGAACGCTGTCTCTGGTAATATGAATCCGGTTAATCGTATTTTCATCCTGCCGGACGGTAATAATCTTATCCCGGTCCATGGGAATCGGATCTCCATACTGCCGGCCTTTGACCATGATAACCACATGTCCCTTCACAGGCTCCTGGGACTGTTCCAGCACAGGACCTATCATCGGTCCGGCTGCTGGTTTCTCCTCTGATGTCCGTGTCTTTACAGGCATTTGTGCAGCTGTACTCTCTGTCACGGCAGGCACTGCTGTCGTTTCTGCATTCTTTCTTTCCGCTGGTATTTCTGTCATCTCAGGAAGCTGTTTCTCAGTGGGCATCTCCGAAACTTCAGATATCTGTGTTCCGGAGGGAGCGGCAGTCACCCCATGGGTCACTGGCTCAGCAGGTATCGCGGTAACCTCAGGTATCTGTGTTCCGGAAGGAGCGGCAGTCGCCCCATGAATCACTGTCTCAGCGGGTACCGCGGTAACCT
>CACXHF010000105.1 GCA_902767305.1 uncultured Eubacteriales bacterium | reverse complement strand
GTTCCTGCTGACTTACGGGAATGAAAAGATTGCAGCGATGGGAATTGTCACGAAGGTGAACATGGTGGTCCAGCTGATTCTGGTGGGCTTCTCTTTCGGCGGGATTCCACTGTTTGGCTATCTGTTCGGAGCCGGTGAAAAGGGAAAACTGCGGGAGCTGCGGAAATTCTGCACACGTTTCCTGTGCGGACTGGCACTGGCAGAATCCCTGATCCTCTTCCTGCTGGCACGATCGCTGATGACGCTGTTTATCGATCATCCCGGAATTATCCGTGACGGCACGGAGATGATGCGCTGGCAGATTCCCGGAATGGTGTTCTGTGCGGTCGTCCTTCTGCATACCTGCTTGTTTCAGGCCTGCGGCAAGGCTCGCCCGGCGCTGGCATTGTCCCTCAGCCGGCAGGGAATTGTATTTGTGGCGGTGTTCCTTGCGGCCACATGGATCGCAGGGTACAGCGGATTTCTGGTTTCCACGCTGCTTTCAGATGTGCTCAGCGCCGTTCTTGCACTGGTCCTGTATCAGCGGGTACTTGCAGAAAAGTGAGAAAAAAACCGGGCCGGAGTCCGGGCAGTCGGAAAAAGACCGGCTGCCGGGCTCCGGCCCGGTAAAACTGATGTGGGTTCAGGGAATCCGAAGAGATCAGATGATGGTATATTCGAAAAGTTCCCGCCTGAGGCGTGTACCCTCCTCAATCTCCTCCGGAAGCAGGGCACGGGCGACAAGAATGGGTTCTGCGCCAGTTGTATCCGTTCGCTGAAGCCAGGCATAATCGCCGTCAATCTTCTGTACGAGATAGGTTCTGGTTTCCATGGCAATGATCCTTTCCGGGCGTCAGAATAAAAAAACCTGCTGCTTCTGCAGCAGGTCTGATGAATTTATTGCTGGATGCCGGCGAAGAGAGCGGTGGCGAAAATGAAATCTTCGTCAGTGGCGGTAGGCGCAAAGTAAAATGTCATGAGCGCGCCGCCTTCTACTTCGATGGAGCAGCAGGCAGCAGGAGTGTCGCCGAGAACCTTGTAGATGACGGCGTTGTATCCGTTCACAGTAGCCTTGACAACATTGGCGAAGGAAGCATCCTCGAGCAGGCTCTGATAGTAGGCGTCAAGAGCGTCTTCCTCGAACTCGGTAACCTTGGCGGCATAGGCGTATCCGTCGGAAGAGGCATAGTAGAATTCATAACCTTCCTTTTCTTCCTTGGCGAAGGCATCGGGCAGATAGTACTTGAACGTGTAGTTCTCCATCTCCTCGACCTTGCCGGGAAGATTGGTCTTCATGGTCTCCTCATAATCGGCCCAGTTGAGTGCAGTTTCTTCGGCTCCGGTCTCAGCAGCGGCAATTCCGCAGATCAGGCAGAGAACCAGCAGAAGAGCAGGGATAATCTTTTTCATAAAAGAACCTCCAATAGAAATTTGCTTAAAGCGCGAGTATTATACAGCATTAAGTACGTTTTGTCCAATATTCCGATGCATTTTTATCCCACATTTGTACGTTTTTATCCCTGTTTTTATCCCTGCAGGGTTCCTTCTGCCTGAAAAAAAGGCCTGCTTTGAACAACGGAACACTTTTCAGCGGATTCGGACAATCTGCTGAGAACGGTCATTCCGGGTCAGATACTGTCATCAGGTACATGAACAGACGGTCATTGGCCGGCAGAAAACAAAGAGATGCACATGCCCTGAACAGAATGAACGGGAAAGAGCGCGGACGGCAGATCATGGTGCGGAGTGCCGGGGAAAAGATCGCTGAACAGGTGAAACGAGATCCACCGGTCTCCGCCCGCGGCTGACAGGGATGAACAGGGATTAATCCTGCGGATTTTCCGAGAAAGCATTCGGAGAAACGGATGAGTAAAACTGCTTTCAGGAAGAAAAAAGAATCACGGTCAGGGCAGAAGGAAGCCCTGACCGTGATTTTTTCAGGCAGCAGCCTGCCGGCTTTTTTCCTTTTCCGGGCCGATGAATTCCGATGTGCATATGAACCGGGGGCAGATTCGAACCTGTCCGGGTTCCGCATGCTGACCGGAATCAGGAAAAATGGCCGTGTGCGGGCGCCTGATGCGCCTGACCTTTCATTTGTATACCGCTGATCTGTCATCTCTGGCAGAGCATTGACCGGGAAGCAGCATGGGTTTCGGCTTACTTTGCTTTCAGATTTGCATAAGGCTGACCCATGAGTACATGGGCGTATTTGTCGCCCGCGGCCTCGCACAGGAACTCAACATCCACACAGGACTGGAAAACCATCACAATGTCGCTGCCGCCGAAAAGGAAATACCCCATGGGGTCGCCTTTTTTCACCTTTGCACCGACCTTTACGCTGTCCTCCCAGTTGCAGGAGGAGATCTGCGACATGCCGATGGGCAGTACGGCAACCAGTCCATATTCCTCCGTGTCAATGATCACGCAGTCGCGGGTTTCGATCATCTGCCAGCCCGGAATTGTGTCGTTCAGGATATAGCGGTTCAGCTCGGGATTCCACACGGTGATCCCGCCTGCACCGTTCACGGCCGGAATCTTTCTGACCTCCACAATCGTGCCGCTGACAGGGAAATGGTAGCGATGGTAATCGTTTACATCCAGGAAGGTGTGGGTCAGCGTACCGCCGTTGAAGGAATCGCCATAGGCGGAATCGGGGCCGATCAGCTGCGCAATGGAGGTGAAGTTGGCGGACTTGATGACCACGCCCTCCTTCTGTACCAGATTGCCGGTTTCATCCACCTGCCAGATTCCCTGAGGCGTGGAGTCGGCGGGAGCGACGACCGTGCTCTCCGCAATGGGGCGGACAGAGGGGTCGATGAGATGGCGGGAGAACCATTCGTTGAAGGTGTGCCATACGTTGGTATCTGCGTACCAGCCGTGCTGCATGTTCATATCGGGAGCATTCCTGACGCGCTGGTAGTAAAGGTCGTTCCAGCTCTCCTCCGTGGAGAGAAAGGCGCCCCATTCATCCGAGTATTCCCGGCACCAGGTGGCAATCGGTTCGTGATACTGCAGGGTCGGGTAATAGTATCCTTTTCCCTCAAGCTCCGGCAGGGGCTGATCCAGCAGGAACCAGATGTAATCCACTCCCTGGTCGATGTGGTCATAAAGGGTGGGGTAGGAGGCATCTGTCAGTACATTCCAGGGCAGGCTGATGACAGCCCAGTCCAGGAAGTCATAGAACTCTTCCACGGTGCTTACGGGATTCGTATCACGGTTCGGGTTGATTTCGTGGGCGATGCTAAGGGACTTCTTCATCAGTGCCATCAGTTCGGAATCCGATTCCAGGTATTTCATCAGGGACAGGGCTGCGTCAGAACGGGGCAGGTCGAGTTCGACGGCGGGTTCTGCCTGAACGGTCAGAGCAGAGAAAACGAGCACCAGAATCAGAAGCAGGGCCAGACAGTTTTTCCTCATCACGGTTTTCCTCCTGTTTTTTGATTGGGATTAATTCCCTCAGTTCTGCTGACTGGCGGCAGGCGGATTACCCGCCCCGGCGGGCATTTGGCATACGCTGCCGGAATGGTCATTCCGGATTGAAAAACGGGAAAGCACAGTCTGGAATGCGTGCCGTTCAGCACGACGCATTGATGTCTTTCTCCCCGTTCCGGATGATGCACCGGGCCCTCATCTGCAGCGGAGGGGAGCGAAGACGGCATCGCACGTTCAGGGAATCCGGGTGAAATCTGCTGCCGCCGCAGGAAAATCATACCATAAAATGCGGTAAATGCCCAGACAGATTTAAGAAACAGGTACAACATGGAACCCTCTGAAAAAGGGCATAATCAGGCACAGAATTATCGGAATATGCCGGAGCGATGGAGAGCGTACCGGCGTTCCTGCGAACCGCTCAAAAGCCAGGCAACGGCACCTGAACCGTACGGCATTTCGAGCAGAGCCCGGCGCAACAGACAGGCTTTGCTGGAAATGTTCTGCTTTGTGAAACGGAGGTGTTCGGGGAGCACAGGAGACGCTGCGGTGTTTATGGCCGAATGCAGGTGCGGGAAAGCCTGACGGCTCAGACCCGGCGGAGATTCATCAGAACTCCTTTTTCGAGATCCAGTGGATGCCGAGAAAATAGCCTGAGATGATCAGAATGCAGGAAAAAACTGCTGAAGCTGATGTAATAGCGGCCATTCCAAGCTGTGACAGATCCTCTGCCATCTGTTCCTGCGAGCCCGGGAATATCTTTGAAAGCAGTGCAGCCGCCAGTGCAATCAGCGCAAAAAACACGTACAAAACAATTCTGCCCTGATCCCCGCCGAAACGGATACGGATCGGGATCATGACAGCGATGAATCCCAAACCGACGCAGGCAGATAAGGCGATGAGGGTTCCAAGCTCTGCCACGGATACATCATGGCTGATCAGCATGCGTGCCAGGCTGAAGATTCCTGCAAGCAGCAGGGATACTGCGGCAAGGATGCCGCCCAGAACGAACTTTTCCTGAACGTACGTTTTGCGGTCAACCGGCAGCACGAAAAGATAAGTCTGGCTGTGATCGATTTCATCGTAGCTTATGGTGCTTCCGGCCAGAATCGAAGCCATCATCATCAGAAAAGGGAATGCAAAACTGTCATTGTGCAGAAAAGTAAACCAGACAGCCAGAAGCAGATAGACCGGCAGGAGTCTCTTCTGATTCCGCAGCAGGGATAAATCCTTGATCAGCAAGCCTTTCATAGCGATTCTCCTTTGAGCATCAGCAGGATATATTCATCCATCGTGATCCGTTCGATCACGATGCCGGGATGGTTCTCTGCGTAATAACGTTTCTGGTCAGTCAGCAGACGCCAGCCGTAGTTTTCCTTCTGCCTGCGCAGAATATAGCTTTTATCCAGACTGTCATAGTCTTTCCCGCTGACCTTCAGCACGGCGTAGTCATCAAGCAGCCGGTCCGTATCTTCGTGACAGAGAATCCGTCCATGGTCAATCAGATAAAAGTCATCACAGAGCTGCTCCAGATCCCCGGAAATATGAGAACTGATCAGGATCGCCCGGTTTTCGTCATTCTCCATATAAGCCCG
>CACXHF010000104.1 GCA_902767305.1 uncultured Eubacteriales bacterium | reverse complement strand
GTGTCAATTACCCTTTTCTATGATCTCTGACATCCTGCTCATGCAGGGTGTTGTTTGTTTACGAAAAAAAAACATGTTGACGTTATCATGCTAAAGTGCTATCATAGCGCCATCGCAAAACATAATTAACTAAAGTGGAGGAATCCTTACATGAAGAAAATAGTTGCTCTGCTGCTCTCCGTTCTTTGCCTTTTTACTGCGGCTGCACTGGCTGCTGACAGTGATACTGTTATTGGCAATGGAAAACTGGTTGTCGGAATTACGGATTTTGCCCCCATGGATTTTAAGGATGAAAGTGGGAATTGGATCGGCTTTGATGCCGATGTTGCCCGTCTTTTTGCCGCTTCTCTCGGTGTAGAAGCTGAATTTGTCGAGATCGACTGGGACAACAAGGTTCTTGAGCTGAATGCCGGTTCCATTGACTGTGTCTGGAACGGAATGACCCTGACAGACGAGGTTCTCAGCTCCATGGAATGTTCCAAGCCCTATGCCAACAATGCTCAGGTTGTCATCCTCCCCAAAGAAAAAGCTGAGGTCATTGAGGACAACAGCGAACTGACATCCCTTACCTTTGCCGTCGAAGCCGGAAGTGCCGGTGAAGCGGTGATCAAAGAACTCGGCTGGGCCTGCACGCCGGTAAAGGCGCAGTCTGATGCTCTGATGGAAGTTGCTGCCGGAACCAGTGATGCTGCAGTCATTGACGCGCTTATGGCAGCTGCGATGGTCGGCGAGGGCACCGGATATGAAAATCTTGCCTATACCTTTGCACTTAACAGCGAAGAATATGGTATTGGTTTCCGCAAAGGTTCTGATCTGGCTGAAAAGCTCAATGCATTTTTAAAGGATGCGTATGACAAAGGCACTCTCACAGAGATCGCCAAGAAATATGGCGTTGAAGCCGCTATCATTGCTCAGTAAAGGAAATCCTTTTTTAAGCCCGGCAGAGAATCGATCGATTCTCTGCTTTTTCTACGAAATTGTTCGGGAGGCAGTTATCCCCTATGAAACTCATTTTCGAACAGATGCCGGTTGTCTTTAACAGTCTGAACATCGGCTTTCTGCAGACCATGCGTTTATTTTTTGTCACGCTGCTTGGAGCCTTTCCCCTTGGACTGCTCATCTGTATGGGTACTATGTCCCGTTTCAAACTGATTTCGGCATACTGCAAGATACATGTCTGGATTATTCGGGGGACGCCCCTCATGATTCAACTCCTCATCATTTATTATTTTCCCGGGCTTGTTCTGCACAAGAATATCTGGGGCAGTGGCGAATCCGGCCGCTTTACGGCAGCAGCGGTGGCTTTTATCCTCAACTATGCAAATTACTTTTCAGAAATATACCGGGGCGGTATTCAGAGTATTCCTGTCGGGCAGGAGGAAGCCGGTCTGGTTCTCGGCATGACGAAACCTCAGATTTTCTTCCGGATCAAGCTTCTGCAGATGATCAAGAGAATCCTCCCGCCTATCTCCAACGAAATCATCACCCTGGTGAAAGATACCTCTCTCGCCCGCATTATAGCCCTGCAGGAAATCATCTGGGCCGGGCAGGCGTTTCTTAAAGGAAGTCAGGGAATTTCGGGTGCCATCTGGCCGCTGTTTTTCACTGCTGTCTATTATCTGGCTGCAACCGGTCTCCTGACCCTGGGACTCGGTGCGCTTGAAAAGAAACTGGAATATTTCCGCTGAGAGGAGTAACCAAGCATGTCTATTTTACAGGTCGAACATCTCAAAAAAACCTTTAACAGGACAAATGTTCTGAAAGACATCTCCTTTTCGCTGGAAAAAGGTCAGGCGCTCTCGATCATCGGATCCTCCGGAAGCGGAAAAACGACCCTTCTTCGTTGTCTCAATTTCCTTGAAACCCCGGATTCAGGCATTATCCGAATCAATGGGGATGTAATCTTTGACGGAGCTCAGTACAGCCGCCTTTCAGAGGAAGAAATCCGGTTACGCCGTCTTCACTTCGGCCTCGTCTTCCAGAGTTTCAATCTTTTTCCGCAGTATACAGCACTTGAAAATGTGACACTGGCCAAAAAGCTCCTTCTCAAATCACAGAAGAAGAGCGGACCGGACGTCCTTCGAACGATCGACGAGGAAGGCAGAGACCTTCTCCGGCGCATGGGGCTTGCGGACCGTATGTATAATTATCCCCATCAGCTCTCAGGCGGTCAGCAACAGCGCGTGGCGATAGCCAGAGCACTGGCGCTCTCTCCCGATATTCTCTGCTTTGATGAACCTACCTCCGCGCTGGATCCGGAACTGACCGGCGAAGTTCTGCGTGTCATCCGTTCGCTGGCACAGCAGAACATGACCATGATTATCGTTACCCATGAGATGGCCTTTGCCCGTGATGTGTCCAGCCAGGTTATTTTTATGGATGACGGCCATATCGCTGAACAGGGTACATCTGATGAGGTATTCAATCATCCCAGAGAAGAGCGGACAAAGCATTTTCTGGCTGGCTATAACAAATCCTGATTTTCGATGTCCGCCTGACGGCGGACATTTTCCTTTTTTCAGGAACTGTGATACTTGACACTGATTCACAATGTTGTTATCATTCCGTTTGGTTAAGTGTCAGAAAGAATAATACCAGTCGGCTCAGGCAATGACCGGTCCGGTCATGCCTCTGTCGTCCAAGTACATGCCGCATGGCAGTAAAGGAGCATCTGAATTGAAAAAAGTCTGCAAGCATCTCGGATGGATTATTCCCCTGATTGTTTTTCTCGTCTGTTTCGGCCTAATGCTGAGTTCCTATGCAAAATACGGACAATACAACCTTGATTCGGATATGTCCTCCGACATGGTTCTGGCAGACCTGCTCAACAAGGAAGGACATATTCTTACAACCAATTATTTTTACTCCAATGAACTGAATGTTCTCAGCCCCATACTGATCTTTCAGCTTGCGCTGAAGCTGTTCAGCAGCTGGCATGTGGCAAGGACATTCTCGATTGGCGTCATGGTCCTCCTGATGGTGGGTTCGCTCATATATCTTGCCAGACCGGCAGGAATTTCTCTGGGAGCCTGCCTCCTGGCCGGTGCTGCCCTAAGCATGCCCATCTCCAAATATCAGGCATTCACCCTCATCTACGGTTCCTTCTACATGAACTGGGTGACACTGACGTTCCTTGAGGTGGGCTTTGTTCTGCGGATGAAAAAGAAGCGGCCGCTTGAGCCCATCCTTCTGGCAGTTCTAGGTGTTCTGGGAAGCCTTTCTGGCATCCGTATGCTGATGGTCTGTGCCGTCCCGCTTCTGGTTGCCACACTCCTCCATTTCTTCCTTGAGGCGCGTCATGCGAAGAATCTCCGGGAAGCCATTTCCCTGCCTTCTTTTCCCGCGCTTGCCGGCAGCCTTCTGTGTACCGTAACCAACCTGATCGGTTATCTGATCAGTACCAATGTACTGGCCAAGATCTATCACTTCCAGGAATTTGATGAGACCATTCTGAAAAAGCTCCAGCCCGGCATGCTGCCGGACCAGCTGATGGCTCTTATGGAATTCTTCGGTTACCGGGAAAAATCCATCCTTATGGCCGGTGAAGGCCTCTATTCCATGTTTGCCTTCGTTCTTCCGGTTCTTGGAATGATCTCTCTGGTCCTGCTCCTCCGTATGAAACTGGATCCCACAGAACGTCTTCTGGCAATCTACATCGATGCAGCCCTGATTATCGGCATGATCATCAATGTGGTTGTGCTCTACGATGTGGATACCTACCTGAACGGTTACAGCGTTGCATACTATATGCCGGCTGCACTTCTGACCGTGTTTGCCATCTTCTGGATGCTGGACAGGTTCGAGTGTCATATTCCTGTTCTTCGCTTCCTTCCCATGCTGGTGGGCGTCTGTTTCTTTGTTCTGGGCTTTACAGTTTATGAAGACCAGGATGTCAACACCTATGATGACGAAATGACTGTTATTGCGGATGCTCTTCTTAAAGAAGGCTGCCATGAGGGGTACGCTCCCTACTGGCATGCCAATGTTCTGACTGAGATCAGTGACGGAAAGATTGAAGTATACATGGTTGAGGACTGGGAAACCGGAAAAATTGGAGACTGGCTGCAGCAGGCGGATCATCTGACGAATGAACCCAAAGGACGTATCTTTGCTATTTTCTCTGAGGATGACTATAATAATGGAGTTCCCGGCTGTGATGATGACCATCTGATCTACTCATCCAACAGGTCCTATGTCTGCGTTTATGAAGATGTGAACGAGTTCCATCAGCTTCGCGGCGATACTGCCGGCTATTGATACAGAAATATCGAATTCATCCGATCAAGGAGTCCTGAATATGATATCATTTAACTGTCCGCCCTGTTATGGAACGGAACTTCAGTATATCGGACAGGCTATTGCCAACCGGCAGCTGTGCGGAGACGGACCTTTTACCAAAAAATGCCAGCACTGGATACAGGAGCGATTTGGTACGCAGAAGGCTTTTCTGACCACCAGCTGTACTTCAGCACTGGATATGGCACTGCTGCTTTGCAAACTGAGTCCCGGTGATGAGGTCATTCTGCCCAGTTTTACCTTTTCCAGTACAGCCACCTCTGCTGTCCTGAGCGGTGCACGCCTGGTCTTTGTCGATATCCGTCCGGACACGATGAATATCGATGAAAAACGCATTGAAGATGCCATAACAGAACGGACAAAAGTCATCATGGTCATGCACTACGCCGGTGTGTCCTGTGAGATGGATACCATCCTTGAAATAGCGGAACGTCATCATCTGATTGTCGTAGAGGATGCTGCTCAGGGGGTTATGAGCACCTATAAGGGGCGTGCACTTGGCACGCTTGGCGATTTCGGATGCTACTCCTTCCATGAAACCAAAAACTATTCGATGGGCGAGGGCGGTGCACTGCTTGTCAAGGATCCAGCCCTCAACGAACGAGCGGAGATCCTCTGGGAAAAAGGTACCAATCGTTCAAAATTCTATCGCGGACAGGTGGACAAGTATACCTGGGTCGATTTCGGTGACAGCTATCTGCCCAGTGAACTGAGTGCCGCTTATCTGTGGGGACAGCTTGAAGGCGCTGATGCAATTAATGAAAATCGATTAGCTACCTGGAATACCTATTTCAGTGAACTGAGTCCCCTTTCTGAATCAGGACGGATCGACCTGCCCACTGTTCCGCCGGAATGCCGGCACAACGCACACATGTTTTATATCAAATGCCGCAATCTGGACGAGCGTCAGGCCTATATAGAGTACATGCGTGAGCACGGTGTTCAGACAGTCTTCCACTATATTCCTCTTCATTCTGCCCCGGCCGGTCTTCGTTACGGCCGATTCTACGGTGAGGACAGATACACCACCGCCGAATCGGAACGACTGGTCCGTCTTCCTATCTATTACGGAATTCCTGCCGATGAGGTTGAACAGGTGATCCGGCATACGAAAGATTTTTTTGCGTGAGGCTGCATCATGAGAATATCTGCTGTTGTTCCGGTTTACGGCTGTCCGGAAGCTGTGGAGCCGCTTACTACCCGGCTCCGGGATACCATTACGAAAATAACCCCGGATTATGAAATCATTTTGGTTAATGATGCCTGTCCGTACGGTTCCTGGGGAGAAATTGAGAAGGTCTGCAAGGCCGATCCGCATGTGATCGGCCTTGATCTGTCAAGAAACTTTGGCCAGCTCTCTGCAACAACTGCCGGAATGGACTATTCAACCGGTGACTGGACGGTCCTCCTTGACTGCGATCTGCAGGACCGGCCGGAAGCCATTCTCGATCTCTATGCAGAGGCACAGAAAGGCTATGATATTGTCCTTGCAAGGCGCAAGGACCGTAAGGATACCGGCATTGTCATCTTTCTGTCCAGACTGTTTTATAAGGTCTATGACTATTTCACGGACGGACATTTTGATGGAGAGACTTCCAATCTCTGCATCTGCAGGAAAGCGGTTATCGATCAGTTCTGCCGCATGCCGGAACAGAATCGGTCTTTTACGCTTGTCCTGAAATGGCTGGGCTACAAGCAGACTACCATTGACATTGAAGCGGATCCGCGCTTTGCCGGGGAATCCTCTTACAATCTGCGGCGGAAAATCAAGCTGGCAACCCAGATGATAACCTATCAGTCTAATACGCCACTGCTGGTTGCGATCCGCCTCGGCTTCCTGATTTCCATTCTTTCGTTCTTTTATATCATCTGGAAAGTCATTGTCTACTTTACCACCGGTGATGTGCCGGACGGCTGGACCAGCACCATTGTATCCATGTATTTTCTGGGCGGCATTCTGCTGCAGTTCATGGGAATCCTGGGGATCTATATAGGAAATATCTTTGATGAAGTGAAGCACCGTCCCCAGTTTGTCGTCCGTACGGAGTTGAATGTCCACAGAAGCAGAACATCGGGGACACCGGAAATGACGGATAACCCGGAATCATAAAGAACGCCGGTCTGTTTTGCCTGTGTCTGACGGGTCAATTTCGCGAATCCCTGACCCGGGATTTTACTGAATACAGAAAGTGATGATAAATCTGTGATTAAAGTAGCCATTATCGGTGCAAACGATTTTCAGAATCCACTCATTCTTGCAGCAAACCGGCGCGGGTATGAAACCCATGTCTTCGCCTGGAAAGATGGATCCATCGGCGAAAAGACTGCCAGTCACTTCTACCCTATTTCCATTACGGAAATCGATCAGATTCTGGAAAAGTGCCGGTCCATCGGCATTGACGCCGTCTGCTCTATCGGTTCTGATCTGGCGGCAATTACTGTAAATGCTGTTGCCAACGCGTTACACCTTCCTTCGAATCCGCCTGAAACAGCCCAGATTGCCACGAACAAGTATGAAATGCGCCGGGCTTTCCGTGAAGCTGGTCTTTCGGTTCCCCGGTTCAGACGCCTGGTCATGGACATGTCTGATGCTGAACTTGAGGCTGTCATGGACGAAACCGGTCTTCCGGCAATTGTAAAACCGACCGATCGTTCCGGAAGCCGGGGAGTTTATAAAATTACCGACCGGAATCTTTCCAACCTTCGAGAAGCAATTAACATGGCCTGCCAGCAGTCATTTGAGCATGCAGCGATCATCGAATCCTTCCTGAATGGAAGTGAATACAGCTGCGAATGCATCAGTGACCGTGGCCGGCATTTCATGCTGGCCATTACCCGGAAATTCACTACGGG
>CACXHF010000103.1 GCA_902767305.1 uncultured Eubacteriales bacterium | reverse complement strand
TGAGACGGTGATTGATCGGGTATTCAGTCAGTTCTGTGTCGGAAAATAACAGCAAATGTTTCACGTGAAACAATTTTGTCATGTCAAAAACCAATGGCCGAATTGTTTCACGTGAAACATTTTTTATTCGGAACAGCTCAGACGGAAAGGACGGGAATCCGGAAAGAATGGTCATGTGCATGAATGAGGGATCATAATGTCAGAATCCCGAAACAAATGGGAAAAGGAAGGAAAAGTATGCGAACCCGAATCAAGTAATGCAGAAAACAGAACAGCCCGGAATGTTTCACGTGAAACATTCCGGGCTGTTTTCAGTCTGTATTACGGACAAGTTCGGCATAGATTCCATTCTGTCTGAGGAGGGTTTCATGAGAGCCGTGTTCGTGAATGCCTTTCTCATCAATCACGATGATCTCATCGGCATTTCGAATGGTTGAGAGACGATGTGCAATAACGAGAGTTGTACGATTCTCATAAAGACGACGGAACGCGCTCTGAATCTTACGTTCTGTCGTCGTATCCAGCGCACTGGTGGCTTCATCCAGAATAAGAATACGGGGATTCAGGAGAAAGACTCGCGCAATGGAAATGCGCTGCTTCTGTCCGCCGGAAAGACGGACACCGCGTTCACCGACCTCGGTCATATAGCCATCCGGAAGGAGGAGAATGTCGTCATGGATCTCTGCAAATTTCGCGGCTTGTATCACTTCCTCCATGGTCGCATCCATTTTTCCATACCGGATATTGTCAAAAATCGTTCCGGCAAAAAGGAAAACATCCTGCTGAACAATACCGATCGAAGACCGAAGGTCTTTCAGGGCAATCTGGCGGATGTCGGTTCCGTCAATCGAAATGGAGCCGTCTGAAATCTCATAAAAACGGGGAATCAGCTGACACAGAGTGGTTTTGCCGCTGCCGCTGGGACCGACGATCGCCAGCATGCGGCCGGAAGGAATGTGAAGATTGATATGAGAGAGAACGGTGGGCTTATCCGCGTCGTAGGAAAATGTGACGTCATGAAATTCGATGTCGCCTTCGATTCTGGCAGGATGAATGGCATTCGGTGCATCAACGATTTCCGGCTTTTCATGCATGATTTCGAGAAAACGGGAGAAGCCGGCCATTCCCTGCGTAAAAAGTTCAGTAAAATTGGTCAGACGCCGGATAGGAGACTGAATGCTTGCCACATACATGTTGAACGTAATGAGCGTCGTGATATCCATCTTACTGGCCATGATAAAGGCAGAACCGCAGCAGATGATCAGCAGACTCATGAGGTTCAGCATAAAGTCAGTACCGCTCATGAAGCCGGCCATCACATGGTAATAGTCCTTTTTTGCTGCAACATACTCCTTTGAACACTGATGGAACTTGTCAATCTCAAAAGATTCACTGCAGAACGCTTTGGCTGTCCGGACACCGGTCAGAGAGGTTTCGATTTCCGTATTGATCAGCGCAGTTTTCTGCTTGACGGCTTTTGAGGCGCGCATCATGCTTCTTCGCCTGTTGCCGATGAAAAGGATGATCAGCGGCACACAGACAAGCAGAATCAGAGAAAGAACAGGCTGTATATGGAAGAGGACGATGAAAGCACCGGTAAGAGTAACAATGGAAATAAACAGATCCTCCGGACCGTGATGTGCAAGTTCGGTGATGTCAAAAAGATCAGTTGTGACACGGGAAAGAAGCTGCCCGGTCCGATGCCGGTCAAAAAAGGAAAAACTCAGCGTCTGCATATGAGAGAAGAGCGTATTCCTCATGTCTGCTTCAATTTTGACTCCCATATAGTGACCGAAATAGGTGACAATCCACTGGAAGAAGGTGCGAAGGCAGAAACCCAGCACCATGAAGATCAGAACGCGGACAAAAGCCTGAACTGCACCGGCAGGAATATAAACGTAAAGGATACGCCGGGTCAGATAGGGGAAAAGAACATCGACAAGCGCAATCAGAAAGGCACAGCACATGTCGAGAACAAAGAGTTTGCGGTGAGGCTTATAGAAGTGAAAAAACTCACGGATCGCGGCAAGCGAATCGCGGAAGGGTGAATATTTTTGCATGGGAAACCTGCCTGAGTGTCTATTTTTTTGTGGAGAGGATGTTGAAGACCACGCTGTGCTCTGTAATGAACGGACCATCCTGAACAAAGAAAAGTGTTCCGGTGACAGGAGTCCGAAGAACCTCCCGGACAGATCCGTCGAGAGGATTCATAATGAAAGCGAGCTGTTCTCCTTTCCGGACATGAGCACCGGCCAGTTTGACACGACGAAACAGTCCGGCAGAACTGGCAGAAACAGAGGTCATGTCTGAGGTATGGATAATGGAGGAAAGAACGCCGGGTGTTGTTTCGCTGCGGATAATTCCACGTGTATTGAGAAAACGGATAATGGCCCGGAGTGTCTGATCCGCCGCATTTTCATCGATTTCAGTTGTTTTTCCGGCATAAAGAGAATAGGCCTGAGTACCGGAAAGCTGCCAGTTGTAGTTCAGGGTAGTATGGTCTGCCGTACGTGGTTCGCGTACATAGACATAGGGAAGACCGAATTCCAGTCCGAGCTCGGGATTCTGGCGGCCGGTGTTCATCATGCGGACGTGAGGAATAAAGGAGCCGGGCTGATAGAAACTGGTGAGCTGGACCCCATAGGTATAGCAGCTTACCCGATCAAGAAGTGCATGGGCAATCCGTTCGGTTGTCGAACCGGCGGGATCTCCGGGAAAACGCCGGTTCAGGTCCATGTTTTCAGGTCCCCAGAGACGTGTCCCCGTGTTCATGGAGGCACCGATTGCGGTCGGAATGATCGTAACGCTTTTCCCCGGAATCAAACCGCCGTCTTTTTCGACGTCTCTCAGGATGGAGACAAGGCGGGCACAGACGTAAAGCTGCTGTATCTCATCCCCTCGCAGAGCTCCGACAATGATGCAGCTCTTTTCTCCTTTTCCGAAACGAAACATGCGGATTTCCATGTCATCCCGGAAATAGGATGGAACAGTCAGGAGAACTTCCTTTTTCATATGGCAGCCTCCTTCTGAATTCGTGCAAGCAGGGTACCGGGATAGACAGCAGAACAGGCACGCTGTGTAAAGATGAGACCCCTGCAGGGGGCAAAGATGGTCTCGAGGGCGGTTCCCTCCATGGCAGAAACGATGTGGCCGAGAATCTCACCGGCCTGGACAGTTTCACCCAGATGATGCACAGGAAGATACAGACCGGAATGTTCACAGGTAATTCGGGCAATATCCACTCCGGAATGGAGAATCGGAACAGGATGCGCCGGCGTACGGATACGGGCCGGATCGTGCCAGATTCCCAGATCACACATTTTGCTGAGAATACCGGAAACAACCCGGTCACAGTCAGTTTCGGGGAGGAAGGAACGGGTATCTATTTCAAGAATGAAGGCATCCCTGCCCTGACGGGACAAAGAGCCGGTCAGGGAAGAATCGAAAGAAGGCTTGTCCGGATAAATCCAGATAACGTCCGGACACAGGGGCATGGCCTTTGGAATCTGATCTTTATGGGAAGGATAGTGAATACGGACTTCGAACAGCTCATTTTTATCGTTGGTACTGGCATGAATATCCAGAATGAGATCTGCATCTTCGACATCATGCAGGATATGCCAGCACATGGTTTCAAGAGGTGTCCCGTCCGGCGATCCGGGGAACGCGCGGTTCATGTCAAGACGCGGGTTGGAGGGAACCATACGGTCATTCAGATCAAGCCCGAGGGGATTCAGCATGGGGTACAGATCGACAGTTCCGGTCAGAAATTCGGGCTGCTCCTGAATAGTCCGGGAGAGTGTGTAGAGAATCAGCTGCCCCAGCATCTCATCACCATGGATGCCGGAGGTAATGCAGATTCTGGGGCCGGGAGTGTCAGAACTGAGTCGGCAGCGGCGGATGCTCCACTGTTCCCCGATGGGAAGGGAAGCCTCTGCAATTGTCGTAATTTCCTTATTGAAAGACATTATTGCACCTCGCAAATAAACATAGAGGCAATCTGTAAAGATAATGGCATGCTATCACAAACTGTCAGAATATGCAAGATGAAAAGAAGGAATTTCATATTTAAAGAGAATAATGGGGAAAAAATAATCAGAAATGAAGGATGTAAGGAAAAATAATGCCAAATTGAATGGCGCATCAGCAGGACGGACAGGCAGAAAATGAAAGAGACGCTGCTCTGCGGACTTTGAATTGGGTGGAGCAATGTGATATAATATGAAACAAGAATGTCCGAAGTACAGGGGGATAAAATTGAAAATCGGTATCTATACGGACACGTTTTATCCGGAAATCAATGGCGTTGCAACGTCATGCTATCTGCTTGAACAGCAGCTGACACGAAGAGGCCATGAGGTGCATGTGTTTGCACCGAAATGCAAAAACTGGGAGAAGGAAAAACGGGAAAACCTTCATTATCTGGCCTCTACACCGCTTTTTGCACTGAAGGACCGGAATGTTGCCATACCCGGGCTGAATGATCTGCTGAACCGTCATCCGCGCAGGTTTGATATCATCCATACCAATACGGAGTTTATTATGGGGTATCTGGGAATTCGTACAGCCAGATCAGATGCCTGCCCGGTCGTCCACACGTATCACACGGTATGGGAGGATTATTCCTACTATATCACGCATGGGACGATGATTGACGGGAAAGCAAAGGGACTGATCCGCAAGTATTCCGAATGGTGGTGCAACCGCTTTGAACGGGTAATATCGCCGACGGAAAAGACAAAGAATCTTCTGATCAGTTATGGTGTTGATGCGACAATCGACGTGATTCCCACCGGCATGGAGCTCGGACGTTTCTCACCGGCACTGCACAATGCCGAAATGCGTGAAAAGACGCGGACAGAATGCGGAATACGTCCGGGTGAACGGGTTCTGCTGAATATCGGGCGGATTGCAAAGGAAAAAAATCTGAGTCAGATTGTCAGGGTCTTTCCCCGGCTGCATGAAATCTATCCGGATGTCCGGCTGGTGCTGGTCGGAGAGGGACCGCAGCGGCAGGAACTTGACCATATGGCCCGGGAACTGGGGGTCGGTGAGTATGTGACGCAGACCGGTCCGAAACCCTGGGACAGAATTGATCAGTATTATGCCATCGGGGATGTGTTTTGCAGCACCTCCCATTCGGAAACGCAGGGACTGACCTATATTGAGGCTATGGCCTCCGGCCTCTGCGTCTGTGCCGTCAAGGATTCCTGTCTGGAGGGCGTTATTTCGGACGGAGTGAATGGAATTCTTGCGGATGACTCGGATGATGCGCTGCTGTTCGCACTGATCCGGGCATTCAGCAGGGAAGGAAAGCATATTGCCGGTCAGGCTTCAGAATCGGTGGAACGTTATTCGGCGGAGCGTTTTGCGGCGGCGGTAGAGCACTGTTACCGGGAAGCGATTTCAGATGCCCATAAACGGACCATAAAAAACGAAAGCATCAGTGAACGGACACCGGAATCTGGCCTCCGGAGTGATTCGACAAAAGAACAAAACCATTGAGACAGACTTTATCCGGCTGCGTTCCTGTGCCCAAATCCGTAAAAAGTCACGGCAAGAACTTGATTTCTTCTATAGGTGCATGTATAATCGCAACTGTTGACATTCCCTTAAATGACAGCAAGGAGTGGTTAAAAATGGGAAAAGTAGTTACATTTGGTGAAATCATGCTTCGCCTCAAGAGCCCTGCACTTGAGCGCTTCTTCCAGAGCCCGTCTCTCGAAGCTACCTTTGGCGGCGGCGAGGCTAACGTAGCTGTTTCTCTGGCTAATTACGGAATGAAGACGGCGTTTGTTACCGCTCTTCCGAACAACGCTATCGGTGAGGCCTGCCTGCGTGAGGTCCGTGGCTTTGGCGTCGATGTTTCTGATATCAAAATGGTGGACGGCCGCATGGGAATCTACTTCCTTGAGACAGGTTCCAACCAGCGTCCCTCCAAGGTCATCTATGACCGTGCAGATTCCTGCATCGCCAAGGCACCGGCAGATCTGTTTGACTGGAAAGAGATCCTGAAGGATGCTGACTGGTTCCATGTCACCGGTATCACCCCGGCAATTTCCCAGAGCGCAGCTGACCTGACTCTGGCAGCCGTCAAGGCCGCAAAGGAAATGGGCGTGAAGGTTTCCTGCGACCTGAACTACCGGAAGAACCTCTGGAAGTACGGCAAGGAAGCCAAGGAAGTCATGAGCGAAATCACGAAGTATGTGAATGTCGCCATCGCCAACGAGGAAGACTTCCAGAAGTCACTCGGAATCAGTGCCAAGAGTGATGTCGAGAGCGGCGAACTGGACCGTGAGGTTTATAAGAAGATTGCCAGCACGGCAATGGAGATGTATCCGAATCTCGAGACCGTTGCGATCACGCTGCGTGAGTCCAAGAGCGCGGATACCAACTACTGGGCAGCCTGCATCTATGACGGCAAGGAGTTCTATGTATCCCGCCGTTATGCGATCACGGACATCGTTGACCGTGTCGGCGGCGGCCTGATTTACGGCCTCAACAATTATTCTACACAGGGCGAAGCTCTGGAGTTTGCGGTTGCGGCATCCTGCCTCAAGCACACCATCTCCGGCGACTTCAACCGTGTAACGGTCAAGGAAGTGGAGAGCCTGATGAAGGGCTCCGGTTCCGGCCGCGTCGAGCGCTGATCAGAACGATAAAAAAAGCGAATCTGCATAAAAGCAGATTCGCTTTTTTCGTTCTGATCATCCCCGCAGGGAATGAACAAAGCGCGCCAGACGGCGCATGCCTTCCTCAAGCACGGAGGTTTCGTAACAGAAAGAGATGCGAACATGTCCGGGAATCCCGAAGCAGGAGGAGGGGACCAGAGCGAGTCCCTCCTGGTCGATCAGCTGCATGCAGAAAGATTCATCCGGAATCCCGAATTCCTGTATGGAGGGAAAGAGATAGAAGGCGCCTTCCGGAACCGGGTAGGGAAGCCGCATTTCATCCATTGCCCGGCAGAGAATATCCCGACGCTGCTGATAAATGCGGACGGAGTCCTGAACGGGCAGAGAAAAAATGGAACGGCAGCCGGACTGGATACATCCGGCAACGGATACGACAAGAAAGCTGTGTGCCTTGATCATCTGAGTCATAACTGGTTCATCTGCCAACGCATATCCGATGCGGACGCCTGTCATGGCGTAGGCTTTTGAAAAGGCATTGACATAGATGAGACGGTCCCGAAGGGCCGGGTCTCCCATCAGGGTCGGGAAATGATCGGTGTAGAGCAGCCGGTCATAAACGCTGTCGTCGATCAGATAAAGGGAATGGGCAAGCGCTGCCTCGCGCAGCAGACGGAGGCTTTCCGGACGGAGAAGGGTTCCGGTAGGGTTGTTGGGAGAGGCAAAGAGAATCGCGCGGGTGCGGGGGGTGATGGCCTTTTCAAGGCTTTCAGCATCAATCTGGAAATCGCTGCTTCGAAGCCGGAGAGGAACGAAAACACCGCCTGCCATCTCGATCTGCGGCTGATAAAGGCCGAAAGACGGAATGGGAACAATCACCTCGTCCCCTGGATTGAGAATGGCGAACAATGCACTGGCCAGTGCTTCGGTGGAACCGATGGTGACGACTGTTTCCGCAGCGGTATAGTCAGTTGAAAAACGCTCGTTGACCGCCTGGGCAATTTCACTGCGCAGCGGAGTGATGCCGGCATTGGGCGGATAGTGGGTATCGCCGGCCAGAATGGCGTCGGAAATATGCCGGCGTACAGATTCGGGTGCATCCTGATCGGGTTCCCCGATGCTGAGCGCAATGCATCCGGGTCGGGCTTTTGCCAGCTGGCCGATGCGGCGGATTCCGCTGGGCGGGGTATTCACGAGACGATGACTGAGTTCCATAGAGAACCTCCTTTTTCGGTCTCCTGCCGGGGAGCCAGACGCACATGGATCACTGTCTGCAGTCTGCCGCGGCGCAGGGGATGGAAAAAAGCGAAGCGTCGGCTTCGCTCTGAAAAATCAGGCATGAACCAGATCCCAAAGCTTCTGAAGGGATTCAGGGTCGTTGTATTCAAGAACCACTCTGCCTTTTTCCTTTGAACCGGAAATATGGACTTTCAGTCCCGTGGCATTCCGGATGGCATCCCCGAGCTCGGCATATTCGACGGGCAGATCAGGCCGTGGCTTTTCTTCATTCCGGGGCTTTGCGGCTTCCCGTGCCGCTGTTTCAAGCTGACGGACGGACCAGTGCAGGCTGATGGTTTTCTCAAAGAGCATTTTCTGAATTTCAGGATCTGCAATGCCGGCGAGAACGCGTGCGTGTCCGGCAGAAAGGGTTCCATCCGTAATGGATTTCTGAATGAAGTCAGGAAGGGTCAGAAGACGCAGGAGATTGGTTACGGCAGGGCGGCTCTTTCCAAGGCGTTCTGCAATGGCTTCCTGGGTAAATGAGTACTGATCGATCAGACGGGCAATGCCCTGAGCTTCCTCAATAGGATTGAGGTCATCCCGCTGAATGTTTTCAATCAGCGCGGCTTCCTGCCGCTTGATCTCATCCCAGTCCCTGACGATCGCCGGAATCGTTGTCAGATTGGCCAGACGGGCAGCACGCCAGCGGCGTTCGCCGGCGATAATGGTATAACGGGTGCCGTCCCGGGCAACGAGAATCGGGGAAAGGATGCCGCTGCTCAGAATGGAGGCAGAGAGGGCACTCAGTGAATCCGGATCAAAGGTACGCCGGGGCTGATTTGGATTGGGGTCGATAGAGTGAATCGGGATATCGATCACAGCGTCCTTTGCGTCAGAACTGTCGGGGGAATCCAGATGGGAAAGGGTTGTTTCAACATCGGGGAGGAGAGCATCCAGTCCACGACCCAAACCAATTTTTCTGGGCATAGTTGTCCTCCTTTACTGATTTGCCTTGAGAAATTCCTGGGCCAGCTGTTCATAACTCTGTGCACCAAGCGAGCGTGAATCATAGAGATGAATGGGAAGACCGTGGCTGGGGGCTTCGCCCAGGCGGACATTCCGCGGGATAACGGTGGTATAAACCCGTGTCTTGAAGAAGCGCCGGACTTCCTTGGCAACCTGGATGCCGAGATTGGTCCGTGCGTCGAGCATGGTGAGAATGATGCCCTCAATGGCAAGATGCCGGTTGATTTTCTGGACCTTCTGAACGGTCCCCATCAGGGCACTGACACCCTCCAGCGCATAGTATTCGCACTGAATGGGAATGAGTACGCTGTCGGCAGCGCACAGGGTGTTCACGGTGATCAGGCCAAGAGACGGGGGGCAGTCGATAAAGATGAAGTCGTACTGCTCGCGGAGCGGCCGGAGAACACTGGCAAAGATGGACTCCCGGCTGTCAATGCCGGCCAGTTCAATTTCCGCGCCGGCCAGACGGATATCCGAGGGGAGCAGGAACAGAGTGGAAACCGGGGTTTTGACGATAGCCGATTCAGCACTTGCCTCCCCGGCGATGACCTCATAGAAAGTCGGGGTTTCCTTCTCAGGCTTGAAACCGAGACCGCTGGAGGCATTGCCCTGCGGATCAGCATCCACCACGAGAACCCGCTTTCCGGCGGCGGCGATGCAGGCGGAAAGGTTGATGCTTGTTGTGGTCTTCCCGACGCCGCCTTTCTGATTGGTAACAGCAATGATTTTTGACATATCGATCTCCAGATTAGTGCAGCTGATTATTTTCACGGAGAACGCGAAGAAGCATTTCGCGATCATCATCAGCCGGATGATATTTTTCAAGGAGGATATGCATGGCACAGTACGATCCGTTTCTGGACAGGTCATACAGCTGCGCCTCCAGTTCAGGAGCAGGGGCAGCGGATGCATAGTTCAGAGCCAGAAGCCGGTCGGCCAGGTCTGTAATCATGTCCTCCGTGGCACGGATGATCCGGTGATCATCCATGATCAGCAGCATTTGCTTGTTGGTTGTATTGTAAATGGTGTTAAAGAGGAAGGAATCCAGACGGTGCCAGAGCGCGGTGAATGAGGAATCCGGTGTACCGATTCCAAGCAGAATGCGGTTGACGGAATAGGGGAGATCCGGTCTGGCAGCAAGAAAAGCCCGCCCCAGAGTGCCCTCCAGAATGAGTTCGATCTGATCCAGTCGTCCAGCCATATGATGCCTCTTTGAGAATCGTTTGAAAGATGGGAATGACAAAGGTAAACGTATTCTACTCTATCCGGGGCAGGTTTGCAATCTTGAAATTCGGAGAAACGCCGCATCCGGATGCAGGAAATGGAGAGAAAGCCCGGGAAAATGACATGCCGGGACGGGCGGAAAAAAGGTGTCCCGGGCGGGACACCTTGAATCATGCGTGCAATTTCAGCGTCTTCTTCTCCTGACGCAGGGCAGTGGCGATGTTAATGGCCTGATCTGCGCAGCGTTCAAGATCTGTACACATGTCGGTGAAAATCACGCCGCCGAGCGGGTCGCATTTGGATTCCATCAGACGGTTGATGTGATGCTCGATGAAAAGTGTCTGCATGTCATCCACCTGCTGCTCACAGGCCTCCGCCTCCGGCAGCCGTGCCATCTGGTTCTTCGAATACACCTCCATGGAAATATCCAGAGTCCGGAGAACCATATCGCTCATCTGACGCAGTTCGGAGAGTCCGGCTTCGGAGATGACGGCATTTTCATTTTTCACGCGGTCTGTAAACTCGGCAATAT
>CACXHF010000102.1 GCA_902767305.1 uncultured Eubacteriales bacterium | reverse complement strand
TGGGGCAGTGAATCAGTCTACTGCTTCACCAAGCACTATGGCGGCGCAGGCTCCACCGAAGGCGGACGTGATGATCACAGCTTCTCCGGCCGTTATGCGGTATTCCCGGGTGAAAACCTTGAGGCACACCTGATTACCTATTTTGACGGCGTTTTCCATCTTCCCGGCAAGACCGGCTCCTCCGGCATTATGACGGAATATGCCATTAACCTTGACAAGGATGGAAATCCGTTTGGCGGAGAGTGGGCTGGTGCGTACAATCCTTTCCTGTACAGCCTGCTGGATGAGGCCGGATATGACAGCCTCAAGATTACGGACTGGGGCGTCCTCGGCGGTCTGGGCACCAAGACCGGAGGTCTCTGGGGCACTGAGGAAATGACCGAGCCTGAGCGTATCGCACTGGGTCTTGAACGCGGCATGAATCTGTTTGGCGGATACGGTTCCACTGCCAGTATTGAGGAGGGATACAACCTGCTCGTGGCAAATGTGGGGCAGGAGAAAGCAGACGAAATTGTCAGCAAAGCTGCGTACAATTATATTCTGGTCATGATGAATCTGAACATGTTCGATCTGCCGTACAGCGATTCTGCTTATGCGGATTCCATTATTTTCAGCGAAAGCGCCAATGCATTCGGTCTTGAAACTCAGGAAAAATCGGTGGTCATGATCAAGAATGACGGAACCATCAAGGCCGGTGAGAAGAGCGAAACGAAGAAGAAAGTATATGTGCCCTATGTCTACAGCACAGGGTTCAGTGCAAACTGGATGTTCGGCATTAATCCGGGAACGCCTTCCTGGACTCCGGGCATGAATCTTGAAATTCTCGAAAAATATTTTGATGTGCTGACCGATACCCTGAAGGACCCCTCCGGTCCGGACGGTACCTATACAAAAGAGGACATTACAAGGGCTGCTGCGGAGGAGATTGCGGCATGCGATTATGTCCTTGTCGGGATGACGGGTGCGTATTCTCCCTCTTACAGTTCTTATCTGACGGCTGCTTTCGGACCGCCGACACAGCCGGAGGGCGTGGAAATGTATTATCCTGCTTCCCTGACCTATAAGGCTTATCAGGCGGACACTGCCCGGGATCCGTCTCTATCTGGACAGATCGTGGATGGCATCAAGGAAAACCGCTCCTATAAGGGAGTCACCGCACCGGCAGATGCAAATTCCGGTCATCTGGAAGCCCTTGAATATGCGGCGTCCGCTGCCGGAAATGTGCCGGTGATCGCCTCTGTCGCCATGGAACGCGGGATGATCTGGTCTGATGTGGAGCCGCTCTGTAATGTCATCCTGGTTTCATACAATGCACAGAAACCGGAGGCAGTTGCAAAGATCATTCTGGGAGAAACGGAGCCGAGCGGCCTTCTCGTCTTCCAGCAGCCGGTATCCATGGAAGCGGTGGAAGCGCAGACGGATGACATTCCGAGAGATATGGAATGCTATGTGGATGCAGCCGGCAATGCCTATGATTTTGCATTCGGCATGAACTGGTCCGGTGTCATCCATGACGCGCGCACGGAGAAGTATAGTGCCACGCCGCTGACCAAAGTTAAAAGCATTGACTTTGGCAGCCGGCTCAAATCCGCCGGCGGCAGCAGTGTTTCCGCGGCGACTGCGGATGAGGCAAAGCAGTAAGAACGTTTCCTGTCAGATGACAGGGCAGATTCCGGAGAGAATCTGGAAACATGCCTGTACCTCTGCCGTGGCGCATGCGCGACACGGTGGAGGGGAATCCGTTTCGGGAAATATCAGGAAGAATGAGGAGAAAACAGTATGATTAATTTGTTAACGTCGCTTCTTTCTCCGATCTTTACGCCCATGGGAGTCAGTGCTTCCGATCTTGAATCCTATCTGAATCAGCTTCAGGGGTATGTCTGGGTCGTTCTTCTGATTCTTGTGGCGATGATCGTCGCCCTGTTTGCTGCGCATAAAGCAAAAAAGGGCAATCGTCATGTGATCCGGTGGGCAGCAGTTCTGGGTGGAATTGCCGCTATAGCGGTAATCGTAAACATGATCTGCTTTGGACCGATGTATAACAATGTTTCCGGTTATCTGAATGCGTCCAAAGCAAAGCTTTCGGATGAAACGGCAGCACAGAGCAAGGCAACTGTGCAGAAAGTCGGCGAGGAAGGCATGGTTCTGCTCAAGAATACAGGCATTCTTCCGCTGGACAAGTCAACCAAACTGAATGTATTCGGATGGGCCTCGACCAACCCGCTGTTCGGTGGTACCGGCTCCGGTTCATCCGATTCGTCCACCGCAGTCAATATTCTGCAGTCTCTGGCAGATGCCGGATTTGAGATCAACCTTGGTCTGTCCAACATGTATTATGAGTATCAGCCCCAGCGGCCTTCAATCGCCATGTATACACAGGACTGGACACTGCCGGAGCCGCCGGTCGGCGTATATAACGACAGGCTGATGGCAGCTGCCAGGGAATTCTCGGATACGGCAGTCATCGTTATCGGCCGTTCCGGTGGTGAGGGTGCTGATCTGCCGGTCGACATGAACGCGGTCATTCACGGCACTTATAATCCTGCCAGTGAAGTTTCCGCCGTTCCTGCCAATTACAACTACATGAATGCCACATACTCCAACAATGGCAATTATGATGACTTCGAGGCAGGGGAGTCCTACCTTGAGCTTTCCAGAACCGAAAAGGATATGATCGCAAAAGTCTGCTCTGAGTTTGACCGGGTTGTTGTGGTGATCAACGCCAACAATACCATGGAACTCAGCTGGGTGGATGAATACGAGCAGATCGGTGCGGTGATTCTGGCACCCGGTGCCGGGATTACCGGATTTACGGCACTTGGCCGGATTATGAACGGTGAGGTAAATCCCTCCGGGCGTACCGTTGATACATTTGCCCGTGATCTGATGGCAGCACCGTACATCCACAACATCGGCAACCATGCCTTTACAAATGTG
This sequence comes from uncultured Eubacteriales bacterium, assembly GCA_902767305.1. Classification (GTDB taxonomy): domain Bacteria; phylum Bacillota; class Clostridia; order Christensenellales; family Aristaeellaceae; genus Ventricola. Next base: position 165 of record CACXHF010000102.1, on the reverse strand, counting down.
GATGATCTCAAGAAAGCCATTGCTGAGAAAGACAGCGCCTATGAGGGCAACATTGCTTTCGTGAATTATGCGGAGGACATTTACGTCGGTTACAGATACTTCGAAACCTTCAAGCCCGACAGAGTGCTGTATGAATTCGGCTTCGGTCTGTCATATACGGATTTC
>CACXHF010000101.1 GCA_902767305.1 uncultured Eubacteriales bacterium | reverse complement strand
CCTGCCAGATCACGGAACACGTATTCCATGACGGAACCGTAGGAATAATGGTTCAGCGAGTTCATTTCCGTCCCGCTGATCGTCCCGTCATCGAGAACGCTGTTCCAGCGCTCCCAGATGGTGGTGGCACCCAGTTTCACACAGTGCATCCATCCCGGGAATCCCTCCTGGAACAGGAAATGGGCGGCCAGATCCTCCATCCCGTTTTCGGCCAGAACGCGGCACATCATGGTCGCGCCCACGAAGCCGCCCCGGATCCGGTAGCAGTCCTTCTGGAAACGCCGCTTAAGCCCTTCCACCAGGCGCTCCCGGTCCACATAGACGCCGAAATTGAAGCACAGCAGGTAAGCCGTCTGCGTATCAATGCAGAGGCGTCCGGCAGGGCTGAAATACTCGCACAGAATTGCCGCACGGATATCCATTGCCAGTTTCCCGTATTTTTCGGCATCTGCCGCTTTCCCGAGGATCCCGGCCGCCTCCGCCACTTTCCGGGCTGAGGCATAGTAGTACATGCTGGCGACAAAATAATCATCCGTGCCGCCCTTCATGCTCTGCGGCGTTACACCGTCCTGTGCCAGCCAGTCCCCGAAATGGAAGCCGAAATCAAAGAGCCGGTGTCCGCCGTTCCGGTCATCCCCGGCGAGAATCCATTCGACCCAGTCGCGCATCATCGGATACTGCTCCTCAAGATCCGCCGCATCCCCGTAGTACTGGTAGAGCGTCATGGGCAGGAAGGTCGCGATATCCCCCCAGACGCTGGAGCCGCCCGGCATGCCGATGTCGGGCAGATAATTGGCCACGCAGCCCTCATGCTTTTTCTGGTCCAGGGCAAGTTCCCGGAGGAATTTGCGGTAAAATGCGCGGGTATCCATCTGGAAGCAGGCGGTGGGCGAAAATACCTGGGCATCTCCGGTCCAGCCAAGCCGTTCATCCCGCTGGGGGCAGTCGGTGGGCATGTCCAGGAAGTTGCTGCACTGCCCCCAGAAGGCGTTTTTGGCCAGACGGTTCAGGAGTGCATTTCCGGAGGTAAAGGAGATAGTCGTGGGGAGATCCGAATAGACCACGTGTCCTTTGAACGCCGCCGGATCCACCTCGCCCGGCCAGCCCTGCACCCGGACATAGCGGAAGCCGAAGAAGGTAAAGTGTGCCCGGACAGTTTCACGCGTGCTGCCGGAAACATAGATCATCTGTGCTTTGGCGGAGCGGTAATTGTCATTGTAGAAATTGCCGTTCTGCAGGATTTCCCCGTGATCCAGGACAATCCGGGTCCCGGCCGGGAAATCCGCTTCGTATTCCATAAATCCGGCAAAGTTCTGTCCCATATCCAGCACGGTTTCCCCGGCCGGCGTATGAATCACCTCTGCCACCGGCAGAATGTCTTTGGTGATCACGGGCAGGCTCTGGCGGTCCGCCGTCGGACGATCCGGCATCCGGCAGACCGGCTTTGCGGGATTGTCCCGGTTCTGCCAGAGCAGGCGGTTCAGGCACTCGCCGTCATAGATGTCCGTGGCCTCAAAATCGCTGCCCCGGTACTGCCACTGTGAATCCGTCCGGACCACCTGCTGTGTTCCGTCCGCCAGGCTGAGGTGCAGCTCCGCCAGAACCTGAAAGCGGTTTCCGAAGATCTCTCTGGCGCCCTCATACCCGAGGCGTCCCTTGTACCAGCCGTTGCCGGTAAAGATCTCAAAGGTATTCCTGTCCGCCTGAAGCAGGTCGGTGACATCATAGGTCTGTACCTGAACTTCTTCATTGTAATCGCTCAGGAAAGGCGCCAGGAGGTCAGGTCCCGCCTTCTTTCCGTTCAGATAAGCCTCATACAGGCCAAGGCCGGTGATGTAGAGACGGGCGGAACGCAGCGGCCCGGTCACCGTGAAATCGCGGAAGAAGACCGGATGGAAACGGTCCTCCGGCTGCGGCGCAATCCAGCAGGCCTCCCACGCTTCCTGCATCCTGCCGGTTTCAAACCAGGTTGTCCCGACGGCGGTGTCCCCGGCATCGCCGGTCACCGCAATGCGCAGATAATAACGGGTGCGGGGCTGCAGGTCGAGCGCGATCCGCTCCCCGGCAGAATCGAGACGCTCCGCTTCCTTTTCAAAAAGCACCTGCGTAAATTCCGGATCTGCGGCCACTTTCAGCGTTTCCCGGACCGGCCGTCCGGATTCGGACTCCGTGACCTTGAAGGAGATGGAAAGATGCGGCAGATGAAAGCCCAGCGGTTCCCGGATCCCGTTGATGCGAATGTCCGTGATTTTCATTGTCTGCTCCTTTCTGAGCCCGCCGGCAGCCAGTTGCTGCCGGAATGGGGCTCTGTCCCCGGACAGGGGATTCTTTGAAAAAAGGCGGGCGCGGCGTTCACGCCATCGCCCGCCAAGAGGTGGTGATTATATTCAGGCTTTGACCGGCTGCTGACCGATGAGCCTGCCGAACAGTTTCTTGATGTTCCCGCTCTGTCCTGCCACAAGGTTGACCAGGAAGACGAACAGGCCCATCATGGCCGTGGAAATGGCGCCGCCCAGTTCTGCCTTGAACAGCGTGGTCAGACCGGTCTTCATCATGCAGATGGCCAGGGAACCCATGATGATGCCGATGGTGTCCCCGCAGAATGCGCCGATATACAAGCCCACGAACACCGGCAGAATGTTGGAGAAGAGTTCGCCTACCGTGCTGAGGGAGGAGAAGCTCGCATCCCGCTTGCCCAGGGAAGCCCAGATGATGGTGGCAAAACCGAAGATCAGGCCGCTGTACACATAGCTGAGGATGACATTTTTGTTTTCATTGATGCCGATATTGACCGCCGCCTGCTGGTTTTTGGCCAGCAGCACGCTCTGCTTGCCGGTCGTCGCCAGATAATTGTAGACGGCATACACGGCAACGGCACAGCCAAAGGGGATCAGGACCGTGGGATAGGAAGAAAGCTGCTTGATGAACTTGACCGAAATCAGGTTCACACCGCCGCCGCCGAAGATCAGCGGGGTAATGGATTCATAGAGCAGGGCCATGCCGATGGTGGCAATCATGATGGGCAGGCGGCCGTATACATAGACCAGCGCCACACCCACGCTGAGGAGCACGCACATGCCAACGGCGATCACGCAGAACAGCATCGGGCTGCCGGTACCGGCATCACGGGCGATACTGCCTGCCACGATGGCGGAAACCAGCATGATGGAACCGCCGGAAAAGTCGAAGCGTCCGTTTTTAAACTGGAGGCCGATGCCCATGGCGCAGGCCACCGATACAGCCACGTTGGGGATCAGGACCTTCCACATGGCCATGTTTTCAAGGAACTTCTTGCCATTGGCATTGCACAGGATTTTCATGACCACAAACATGATCACTGGCAGCATCAGCGTCCCCGCGACGCGCTTGAGAATGTCCAATGCTTTTTTCATAGGTCTGCCTCCAATTTCAGCAGTGAATTGCGTCCGATGTCAGACGGGGGCTCTCCGGGAGCAGAGACTCCCGGAGAGGGTGGAATCTTATTTCATGTAACCTTCCACTGCAAAGCTCTGGCAGTAGGCAGTCAGTTCCTTGTAGCTGGCATCCGGGTTCACGCTGGTGAAGTAGTTCTTCATATCCTCCCAGCTGGCCTGAGCCTTGCTCAGACGTTCCTCATCATTGGAGGCACCCATGGGCGAATTGTTGATGACCGCCTCAAACTTTGCGGTGCTGTTGATCGTCATGATGCCGGAATCCATGCGCTCGACGCCGGGATAATCCTTGTACATCTGTCCGGAAACAGCTGCATCCATCATGGCCATCGGCCAGATGATGCTCTCAAAGGCAGCGGTGGTCAGGCGCACAATGTTCTTGTCGTCGCCGCAGTCAGCCATGAGGTCCGGATCGTTGTCAAAGCCGCCGGTGATGATCTGCATGCTTTCGTTGCAGATGCCCATGGACTTGGCTTCAACGACAGTGGGATACACGAACGTGGTGCCGGCGCAGAAACCGACGATGCAGTCGAGGGTGTCGTGGCCGTCCTCAAAGAAGTAGTTGGTCTCAAGCGGCGTGAAGTTGAGCACGGTGGGTTCGCCCACGATTTCAATCTTCTCAGCGGCGGTCTCGTTGTACTTCTCGATGTAAGCGCGGAAAGCACGATCGGCCTCCGTGTGCTTCGGATAGGCATAGATGGGGAAGATGCAGGTGGAAACGCGCTTATAGCCGCGGGCAATGACTTCCTCGGCATAGGCTTCGCCGACGGAGGTGCCGCTGATGTAGTTGTCGCCCATCAGGCCCAGGAAATGGTCTTTCTGCAGAATGCCTTCGCTGGTGCCGCCGGGATTGAACACGTTGTCATAGTCGGAGAAGAAGCCGACGACCCACATGTCCGGATATTCTTCCATGATGTTGATCAGGCCGCCGTCCATGCAGGAGATGAGGCCCACGACATCGGAGGTATACGCGTTCTTGACGTTTTTCAGGTTGCCGGCCGGATCATTGAAGGAATCGCCGTAGACGATTTCAACGGTATAGCCGAGCTCTTTGGCCATCATGTTGAGATAGGTGACATAGAATTCATACTGGGCACCGCTGTTCAGGTTGGAGAGATACAGGATCTTGCCCTTCCCCTCAGCAGAGGCGGACATTCCAGCAAGAGCGAGGAGCATGACAAGGATCAGCGCGACAGCAATCAGCTTTTTCATTGAGGGATCCTCCTACAATTTTATTTTAGACAGGTTGTACCCTGTTCGGGTCGGATTAACGGGGCAGCACACCATGCTTTTCGCGGCAGGTAATGAGCACCACGATCAGGAAGATGGCAGCCTTGATCAGGAAGGTCAGGCGGGTCGGAACGCCGATGATGGGCAGGCCGACAGCCAGCAGTGAGTAGGTCAGGGAACCGATGATGGCACAGGAAAGACGGGACTTCATGCCGCCCTTCAGGGGCATGCCGCCCAGGATCAGGGAGACCATCACGTTCATTTCAAACCCGGTGCCGGTGGCATCGCTGGCGGCACCGGTGTAGCCCATCTGGAACAGCGAAGCCGTCACCAGACAGCAGGCCAGGAAGATATAGGGAATGACGCGGTAGAGGATGATATGCACGCCGCTCTGTGCGGTCGCCTTCTGATTGGCACCGATTGCCCGTGCATACTTGCCGAACTTGGTGAAGTAGAAGAAGTAGCCGATCACCAGGGTCTCCGCGACCAGCACCAGCAGCATGAACCAGGGCTGACGGAAAAGGGTCAGGTTGATCCCGGGATTCATACTGATGTTCCGGCTTCCGATATTGGAGTAGATGATGGTGCTGATGCCGGAGAGGACCATCATGAAGACGACGGAGGAGATGACCGAATACATGTGCAGCAGTTCACCGGCGGAGCCGTTGATGACGCCGATGACCACGGCGATCAGCAGGCAGACCAGGATCGCTGCCAGGAGACTGCCCGTGGCATTGCCGATCAGGACCAGCAGCGTGCTGTACAGGCCGACCTGCTTGCCGATACTGACGTCCATGTTGCCGAGGGAGTAAATGAAGACGGCACCGACGGACATCAGAGCGGTGACGATAACGTCGCCGATCAGGGTGGAAAGCTTGGCAGGACTCCAGATGCTCTCGCCCTTGATGCCGGTGGTAATGGTGAAAAAGATGATGCAGAACAGAAGGCCGCCGATGGAGGCCACGGCGGAGCCGTGTTTTGTCAGCCACTGCTGCAGGGTTTGCCTTTCCTTCTCATGTGCAGTTGCAGTCATGGGACACCTCCTTAAATCATGTACTCAATCAGGTCGGTCTGCTTGAGATCCGGATTGCGTTCCACCTGATGCGTGACGGCAAAGTCTTTCATAATGATCAGGCGGTCGGCCATGCCGATGAGCTCACTGAGTTCCTCGGAAATCATCAGGATCGCTTTCCCCTGCTTTTTCATTTCCTCAATCAGGGTATACATGGCCTGCTTGACACCGATGTCCACGCCGCGGGTGGGGCAGTCCATGATAATAACCTCAGAACCCTTGGCAGTCCATTTGCCGAAGGATACTTTCTGCTTGTTGCCGCCGGAGAGCGTATTCACATACTGGCTGCCGCCGTGGCACTTGATGCGGTAATTGGCAATTTCCACATCGCTGAGTTTTTTCTCCGCCCGCGGACTGATGAACGTATGGTGTTCAAGCGCCGGAATGGACGGCAGAACAATGTTGTCCTGAATGGAGCCGTTCAGAATCAGCGCCTCGGTATCACGGTTCTTGGAGATGTATCCGATTCCGCTGTTAATGGCCTGCAGCGGTGTCCGGATCTCCCTGCCGTTCCGCAGGACCCGGCCGCCCTGGAGCTTCTCGAGACCGTAGGCGATGCGGCCGATATCATGCATGCCGCAGCCGCTCAGGCCGCCCATTCCGATAATCTCGCCCCGGTGGAGCTTCAGGTTGAAATGCCGGATCTTTCCGAGCGTCACATCCTCCAGTTCAAGGGCCACCTCCGCCTGATGGCTGGTATCGTAATCCTCGCGGTAGTACTTGTCGCCGATCTCACGGCCGACCATCATGTACCGGATCGTCTTCACCGAATCGTTTGCATCCATTTCGGCACGGTTCAGATGCCCGATGATGTCGCCGTCCCGGAGCACCGTCAGGTCAGTGCACTGTTCCAGAATCTCGTCCATGTCATGCGACACGAATACGATCGCTTTCCCCTGCTCCGCCATGCGGTGAATGAGCTTGTAGAGGATCTCGCGCCCTTCCAGCGAGAGGGCCGTGGTCGTTTCATCGACCACCAGAATCTCGGTTTTGTCCGTGACGCAGCGGACCAGTTCCACCAGCTTCCGGTCCTCAAAGGTGTACTGGTCGATCGGGTCGCCGGCACGGATGTGCCCGATGCCGAAGCTCTCCAGCACCTTCTGGGCTTCCTTCTTCATCTTCATCATGTTGATCACGCCGAACCGGGAAAATTCCGCTTCGTGCCCGGAGAAGATATTCTGCGCGACGGTGACGCCGGGAATGGTATTGGCTTCCTGCAGAATCATGGAGATGCCGGCATCCTGGGCCTCTACCATGTTGCCGGGCTTCCAGGGCTTTCCTTTATAGAACATCTCACCCCGGGTGGCCGGCTGCATGCCGGATGCAATGGACATGATGGTGGACTTTCCCGACCCGTTCTCGCCGACCAGGCCGCGGATTTCCCCCCTGCGAAGGGTAAAGTCCACATCCTTGAGGGCTATGGTCGGGCCGAATTCCTTGCGCATGTGCTTCGCTTCAAAAATGATTTCCTT
>CACXHF010000100.1 GCA_902767305.1 uncultured Eubacteriales bacterium | reverse complement strand
TGGTGTCACAGCCAGAATGATGATGCGTACAACGTCGCTTAAGGCGATCGAACCGGCACAGCTGTTTTTTTCCTCAATGGATATGAATGGCGAATGGCCAAATGAGCATCTGCTGAACAGGGCAATTGAATTAGGCATTCCGCTGCTGGCGGGAGTGGCATTCTATATTTACGATGGAATTAAAAACCCTGACAGAAGCTTAATTGGAAGCATTTTAAGGAAATTCTTTGCATTCGGCATTATTGCGTCTGTTATGTCAACTACGTGGTTTCCCTGGGACAGAGTTGATGTCTGGACGCAGTATATTTCCAAGTACATTCAGTTTCCCTGGCGACTTGTTCTGATCACTGTTTGCCTGCTTGCGATTCCGGCTGCGAAAGCGTTTGCAAATCTGGGATCGAGAGCAACGGTGGCGGTACTTGCATTGTGTCTGTGTACAGCGCTTCCTCTTGAACGCCAGCAAACACTGCATTTGGAGACTGTTCCATATGGAAGGACGCCGGAATGGCTTCATCTGTACGGAGATTACAACTTTGAAGGAACCATTGCATCTCTTTCGGCTGAACGGGATATTCGAATGGAGGGTGAGGGAGAGATTCGAAAAGTCAGACGTGTCGGAGATGAAATGACAGTTCATTTGAAGACGGGGAATAAGACGGTTATTTCGTTGCCTTTATATGCGTTTGATGGATATGAGGTCACTTTTGAAGGAAAGCAGATTGAGTCGTACAGAGGTGCAGAGAACCGCCTGACGGCAGAACTGCCCTCAGATACGGAGGGACAGTTACGAATTAAATATGTGGGAAGAAAGATCTGGAGACTGGGTGAGGCGGCAGGACTACTTACATTAATTCTGCTTGTGGCTGTCCTGTGGAAATCCAGAAAGAAAAAAGTGACAAAGGCAGAATTGAATGAGACGGCAGGCTCTTTACCGGAATTCTGAAAATCAGTTTACAGTGTGTTGGAAGCGCTGTTTTTGTGACGAAGATCAATTTAGAATGTAGAAAGGTTGCAAGGAAAAGGATTTTTTTCGTTTCATTCCATGTCGGAATGAGACAACTTGCAGAATAATAATGAAAAAAGTCAGCGTATCATATGTACTCGTATTTTGTTTTCTTTGTGCAGCAGCCGCTCTGATCTTTACATCAACCTGTTCACCTGTATTTGCGACGTCATTTTGGACAGATACAAATATTTATTTTACAATGGGCAGGGGAATCCGACACGGCCTGATGCCTTACAGGGATCTGTATGACCACAAAGGGCCGCTTATATTTTGCCTTTATTCTCTGGCTGCATGTATCAGCGAAAGCAGCTTTGTGGGTGTATTTCTGCTTGAAATACTGTCTCTCGGCTTAACCTGCTATCTTTCTTTTAAAATCTCCAGACTGTTTTTCAGCGGGTTTGGTGCGTTATGGTCAATTCCTCTGATGGCAATGATTTGCGTTTCCTGTACGGCGTTCAATCAGGGTGGAAGCGCAGAGGAATTCTGTCTCCCGGCTCTGGCTTTTGCTGTATATGCGTATCTTGAACTGTTTGAATCAGAAAATAAAACCTCGAGATCTGTTCTGTTTGGTGCAACTGCAGGGTATATTTTTCTGATAAAATTTACTGTCTGCGGTCTTCACTTTGGTCTGGGTGTTGCTGCCTTTCTGTATCTTGCAGTATGCAGGGGAATTAAAACGGCGGCCGAACATGTTATCAAGTGGATTATCGGTTTTCTGGCCGTGCTGATTCCAATGCTGCTTTTCCTGGTTCTGACAGGGATTCTCTCCCCTTGCATTCAGGCTTATTATTGGGATAATCTGAATGTATACGAAGGCACGCCTATGACACTGACCGGTCATGTGTATAATGCACTGGCTTATTTAAGGACACAGAGTGCCATTAATCCTGCTGTATTTGTTTTCACGATTCTGGGATTTTTGTATCTGGGTATTCGGACGGGAGTCAGGCATTGGAAGAATAATATTGTCGAATTGCTTGGATATTTATTCGCCTCTGGAGTTTTTCTTCTATTAGTATATTGGGGAGAAATGGCACATCCGTATTATGCACTGGTATTTGTTGCATGTGTCTGCCCTGGAATTGCTTCATTAACGGGAATGCTGGACTGGATCAGTGAAAAGTCAGGGAAAAAATATCTTGTTACGGTGATCATTCTGTTCTCTGTGCTGGGAATCATTCCGGTTTCAGCAGGGACATCGCGTGTTATACCCCTTCTTTCCGTACAACGGGATAAAATGCCGCAGAGGCAGTTTGCTGAGAAAATGCAGCTGGATGAAGGAGAGTCGCTTCTGGATGTAACAAGTCTGGATCAGGGATTTTATCTGGGCGCGGGAGTTTTACCGGGGTGTCGTTTCTTTATGGATAATAATCTCCCGAGCAGGGAAAAACAAAATGAAATTAAACGTTATTTGTCGGAGGCAATTCCAAAGTATGTGGTCAGCATCTACCGGGATCCTGGGGAAAGGTATGAACTGATAGATGAGGCTGAGGGATTATTTGATCTGGCTGACATCAGGCATTATAAATTATATCAACGGATACGCTGAAAAAGCGGGGCGCAGCTTAACTGTAACTTGCTTTGCACAGAGGCTGGTGCGCTGTAATGTTGAGGCCGTCATGTACATGTGTTATAATCTGAAAAAATAAAGGTTAGGAGAGAATGATGAAACAATTCGGAAAAAAAGAGTCAGCTGCATTCATTTTCCTGGCTTCATTGATCCTTTGGGGGGTCATGACGTGGATGATTAGCGGGTTCAGACTTGTTCGCGGTACTGGTGATGCGGCACAGGTTTCTTTTCTGTTTGCTTTCATCTATCTCGCGGTAATGCTGTGGATGGGAATGACCAGAAAGGATACAGTACCTAAGCTGGGATTCATTCTCTTATTTGCTGCGGTTGCCATGATAGCGCGGATTATGATGCTGGATTATAACTCTGCAGACTATGATTCCTTTTTGAGCGGTTGGATTGAAGCATTCAGAAAAGGCGGTTTTCGGATGCTGGGGGAGAATGTGGGGGATTATAATCTGCTTTACCAGTATGTTCTTCTCCTGATTTCATTTTCTCCGCTTCCGGATCTTTATCTGATTAAACTGTTTACGATTCTTTTTGATTTTCTTCTGGCACTTGCGATGATGCGTGCTGCACATGTTTTTGCCGGAGAGCGTGCAGAACTTCCGGTTTTTCTGATTATGCTGATTCTGCCGACAACTTTAATAGAAGGTGCTTTCTGGGGACAGTGTGATTCGGTATATGCTTTTTTTGTCATCATGAGTCTCTGCGACTTAAAGACGGGTCATCCATGGCGTTCGGCTGCGTTTCTGTCCGTTGCATTTGCATTCAAGCTTCAGACCATATTTGTGTTTCCGGTGGTTCTGCTTGGACTGATTCATCGGGAATACAGGCCGAGACATGCACTGGCTTTTTTCTGCATGTATTTTGTTACGCTTATTCCTGCTTTGTGTGCAGGACGTTCGCTGGTGGATGCGGTCTCTGTCTATGCAAACCAGTCCATGGGGCAGTACTATCATCGCCTGACATATAACGCCCCAAATCTTTATATTTTTTTCCCGATGCTGGAATTCGCCAATACACAGGAATATACCTGGATGCGATTTATTGAAGGAATCAACAATAAGACACAGAACAAATACCTGAACATGGATTTGTTCCCTCAGCTGCAGCATGCGGCGCTGTATGCCTGCATTATTCTTGTTGTGATTGCTGTTATTTACTGGCTTGTCCATGCGAAAGATATCCGGCCGGATATGACACTTCAATTCGCGCTGTTTTTTGCCATCTTTCTTCCGTTTGTAATGCCGAAAATCCATGACAGATATTTTTATCTTGCGGATATCATGTCAATTCTCTATGCATTCAGGTACAAAGAACGTGCCTATGTTCCTGCGCTGGTCATCTGTGCATCCTTCATGAGTTATATGGTTTTTCTGACCAGGCAGCGTCCGATGGATGAACGTGTATTGGCGCTGATGATGTTTGCAGCTCTGATTGTTGTTGCACGGGATCTCCTGACGGGAATGCGTAAAAACAGACAGACAATTGAGGTAGCAGGCGTATGCTGAAAAAATATCTGGATGATGCTTACGGACGGATACAGGCGTACAGCTTTTGGATTGGATGTGCTGGAGCTCTGCTGATGACCGGAAGTGCGCTTATATGTAACTTGCTGGGTGGTCCTCTGTATAATCTCAATGATATGCATACCTGGCAGAACCG
>CACXHF010000099.1 GCA_902767305.1 uncultured Eubacteriales bacterium | reverse complement strand
TCTGCCAGAACCGGTCTGTAATCCGTTCCTTTGGCAAGACTGGTCAAACGCAGCGGCACCATGCTCATCACCGGCGGCTCTGAACGATCCGGGTAAACCGTAAATGTGAGACGCATGGCACAGGAATCCCGGTCGTCAGGATCCACGTTTCCGCCAAACACCAGATTCCCGAGGGAATACAGAATATAACGTCCCTGATACTGTTCCACCCCCTGAACGATATGCGGATGATGGCCCACGACAATATCAGCTCCGGCGCGAATCGCTGCCCGTCCGATATCCCTCTGTTCACGGGTAAAGTCGTCTTTGTATTCACTGCCCCAGTGGAAACTGGCTATGACGATCTGACAGCCGGCTTCCCTCAGCTTACGGACATCCGTCGAGATATCCTTCTTCCCGTCTTTATATGGAAAACAGTAACCGGTCATGCCGACACGAATGCCGTTTTTTTCAAAGATTCCCAGCTGACCATTACCGGAGACAATCAGCCCAGCCGCAGTCAGATTGGCAATGGTATCCTCACGTCCCTGCTCTCCATAGTCAAGCGTGTGATTGTTAGCCACATTCACCGCTTCAATACTGCCGCTGGTCAGAATTTCCGTGTACTCTGCCGGCCCTTTAAAATTGAACTTTTTCTGTTTCTTGGTCGTTTCCTCAGTCAGAGTTCCCTCAAAGTTGATAAGTGTCAGATCATCTGTACCAAACAGTGAAGTCAGTCCTGAGAAAAACCAGGCATATCCATTGCTGGCAGCCACATTTTCAAAACAATCCGGCCGTTTTCTGAGTGTATCCGTCGATCCCAGGGTTGTATCCCCGGCTACTGTCACCGTAAACGTTCTGGGCCAGGCGTTCTCTTCCGGCATCGGCTCCACCCAGCCAGCTGCCTCGGACAATCCCCCTGCCAGGAGTTCCGGCGGCAGCACTTCATCTCCTAATTCCGGCATAGTCAGTGTATTCGATGCCGGAGGAATTCCGGGATTAACCATTCCCTGATCATTACCCGGCAGTCCCGGGTTAACCATTCCCTGATCATTGCCCGGCAGTCCCGGGTTGACCATTCCCTGATCATTGCCCGGCAGTCCCGGGTTGACTATTCCCTGATCATTGCCCGGCAGTCCTGGATTATACATTTCCTGACTGCTTTCACCCGACTGTCCTGGATTAACCGTTTCCTGACCATTTCCATCCGGCAGGACCGGATAATTCTGTATTATCTCCTCCGGTACTCCCATCTGAACGCTCAGGTGAGGATTGACCAGTTCATAGTTCATTTCTGCGCAGACCGTTCCCAGTGCACAGACAAGTATCAGGAGAACCAGTAATCCTGTCCAGTTCTTTATATGCATTCTTAACCTCTTCCCAGCGCCAGAGCTGCTCCGATGAGCGTCCCATCCAGCAGACTCAGCGTTTGTCGTTGTCTGTATCTTTGGTCAATCAGAAGCAGTGATCCGGTATCTGTTTCCGTCCGGATCAACCGCCCTGCTGCCTGAATCACCCGGATCATGCCGGGCAATGTCATTGTGTAGAAAAAGCCATCTTCTCCGCGGGAATGATAATACTGCTGCATTGCCCGGACTTTGGCATCCATCGTCGGCATACCGGTGGAAATTACCGCCACATTCATCAGCCGGGTGCCCGGCAGGTCGATGCCCTCAGCAAACGATCCTCCAAGGACGCACAGAAGTACCAGTTCTTCCTCCTCACTGAAACGGCGAAGTATCTCTGTCCGGTCCGATTCACTCATTCCGCGCATCTCCGTCAGGCATTGCCTGCCACCCGGCAGAGTCTGATCCTCAAAGCAGTTCTTCACCATTTCAAGATAAGCATATGACGGGAAAAAGACCATGGCATTCCCTGAATTCTCCCTCAGGAACACCTCAACAGCCTCTGCTACACGCGGAGCATTGATCTGTCTCGCCTGGTAGCGCACATCAATGGGCAGAATCCGCACATTCAGTGCTTCCGGCCGGAAAGGCGATGGAAGCATCAGCGTCAGATCTTCCGGCATCTGCCCGAGAATCCGCATGGCTGCAGGCAGTGGGGCCAGAGTTGCCGAAAAATACACCACTCCCCGCGCATGCCTGGATACCTCGAGGATTTCCGGTGCAGCATCCAGCAGGTGGATCCCCATTTCAAACTGCTCCCCGGTCCCGTCCGTCAGAAATGCATAACGCTCCGACCAGCGCTTTGAAACGAACAGCCAGTCCATGGCAAGACTTAACGCATCCGTCACACCTTCCGCGCGTCCTGCCAGTGCCTCCCCGGCACTTTCCAGCAGAGATTCCATTCTGGCATCCATTTCGCCCCACGGTCGATCTGAACTCTCCAAAGGTGCAGCCTCTCCGGACAATGCCTGCATTGAACCGATAACACCGGACAATGCCTGCATTGAACCGATAACACCGGACAATGCCTGCATTGAACCGATAACACCGGTCAATGCCCTGTAAACGGCGCTTTTTCGTCCGATACTCCTGCCGACCGTCCTTCGCAGCTCGCGTACTTCCCCAAGTCGGAGACGTATGGAATAATCATCCTGCACACGCTCTGCCAGTCGGTGCGCCTCATCCACCAGAATTGCCGCACCGCGTCTGGCCAGACTGTCGATGGCAACTGACGGATCATAAACATAATTGTAATCACAGATGACCAGATCGCAGACTGCTGCCATTTCAAGAGACAGTTCAAACGGACAGAGCATCCGTTCCTCAGCCAGTGCCTTGATTGTCTCTGAATCCCAGATACACCGTTCGTCCATCTGGTCCAGGGCACCTTCAAGACGGTCATAGAATCCTCTCGCTCTCGGGCAGTTCTCCGGCCTGCAGTCCTGCACGTCATACGGGCAGGCTTTTCCTTTGGCCATGATCTCAACTGTTTCAACCCAGGCACCGTCGTCGCAGAGCCTCCTTGCCGCTTCTACTGCCGCCTGACGGCCCGTAGTCCGGGCTGTCAGAAACAGTACCCGCTGACAATTATCCAGCCGGAGGGCATGCACCGCCGGATAGATAGCCGCCATCGTCTTCCCGATTCCCGTCGGGGCCTGCGCAAACAGACGCTTTCTGTCCCGTATAGTCCTGTACACGGCAGCTGAGAACTGTCTTTGACCTGTCCGATAGGCGGGAAAAGGAAAATGAAGGGCTTCAACCGATGCATTCCGGCGTCTCATGCGCCGGAGATTTTTCACTGCCCGTCGGGCGGCCGGTGCACACAGCTCTTCAAAGCGTGTGCGGAGCGCATCCGCATCCTGTATCTCTCCGTACTCTCTCTGAACCTGCCCCGAAACATCCACATAACGGACCAGGATTCGCGCCCGTTCACCGTTTCCGGATGCCAGAAGCATATGTCCATACATTTCGGCCTGGGCCATATGTGCTGGATTCAGTGTGCTCTCAGCATTTCCCAGCTTAAGTTCCTCGACCACCTGTATGCTGCCGTCCAGGAACAGCGCATCCGCACGTCCGATGACGCGAAGAACCAGGTCATCTGTTTCATAATCGCAGGTCAGCGGAACCTCCGCCTGATACCCCGTTTCTATCTGCCTCCCAGCCTCCTGACGGGTCAGATGCGCCTTCGTTCCCTCGCGCATCCGTTCCATGACACCGGCTGCAGGCTGCAAATCCGGATCATACAGCGTTGTTTCCACCACATTCCGGACACTGATCCGGATTACTGGCTTTTCATCCATTCCCGTCTCCGCATCAGCAATATTCCAAGGATAAGCAGACCAAACACACTGAGTCCTTCTGCCAGACGCCACAGGCGCGGTTCTCTGAATCTGACCTGAATCAGCTTTTCCGTTCCATCCGACGGATACATTATGCGCAGGATATTATTGATATTCCGGTCAACTTCATATTTCGTCCCATCCTCTGCCACGGCCTCATAGCCAGGATAGTAGAGGAGCGGGGGCTCAATCAGATACTCACCCGGTTGAATGGACAGGCGGAAACGGATATTTGTCCCTTCTTTCCGCACATCGCTCAGTGTATACGGCGTCAGACCACGTACCTGCAGACGTCCCGCAGCCAATGCTTCCTTTTCCGTATACGGATACAGATATTCAAACTGATTCTGACGGGTATTGCTGATGTCCTCCGGTCCCAGAACCGTCCCTCTCTCCACCACATGCTGCATAACATACCCACCGAATACCACACAGAGAATGAGGAGAGCTGCAATCCCTGCACTGCGGTTTTTCTGCGACTGCATATAGCCCCAGGCGCCTGCCAGGGAAAGGAACACTGTTGCTATGCCAACAAAGCGCCACGGGAACTGAATCTGATGGAACACCAGTGAAAACGGTTTCCTCGTCAGACAAAGGAACCGCCAGGGAAAGAGTGTAGTGGACATCAGAAGCGCCACAGTTCCAAGCACCAGACAGATGCCTGTCAGACGCCGTATCTCCGGCTGCCGGTCATCCCTGCAAACAGCCAGACCGATAAAGGCCAGGGCTGTACCGGCCATGATAGCAAGTCCCGGTACTACCCCAATGGTATAGGAAAAATCTTCAAGACTGTCCGTCACACTGCCCGTACTTCCTGCAAAGCCCACCAGGAGTCCGCCCGGCTGCAGTGCATGCAGCCACGAATCAAATCCAACATAAGTGGATATTCCCTCCCGTATATAAGCAATCATCGGGACGATAAACCAGAGGCCGCAAAGAACAGTCAGGAGCGCAGCCAGAATTCCGTGCCAGATGCGCCTCGGCTCCCGGATCAGTTTTGGCAGACAGATCAGAACCGCCAGCGCGCAGAAAAATGCTGCAAACATCGTGCTGAGCAGATGGCTCATGAAGATGCAGAACATGGACAGTGTCAGCATCGGCCAGCAGCGGCTGTCCCCTGCCAGCAGTTCCCGCATTGCCACCAGTACAAGCGGGAAAAAGGTCATTGCCAGCGCTTCTCCAAACGCCGCACGTACATACAGATTGACCAGGCGGTACGGATTGAGCAGATACAGAGCTGTCGCCCCCACTGCCATCTCCCTGCTGCGGAGCAGCCGGCGCACCGACGAATAACAGAACAGACCTGTGGCAAAATTGACCGCCGCAAGAAAAACCTGCACGCTGACCGCAAGAGACACGCCCGCATTGCGCATCAGCGCAGGAATATACAGGAACAGTTCCGGATAAAACTCCGAGGCGGCATATCCGTATCCGACCAGTGTAGATGCATGTATACGGACAGGAAACTGTCCGCAGCGAAGTCCGGCAGCAATTCCCTCAATCCGATTGAGATGGAACAGCAGGTCATGTCCGTCATACAGTCCCTGCCACATAAGAGGCATACAGGCAAACAGCGCAATTCCCGTCACCAGGAGAGCGTCCCTTCGTGCATATATCTGATCGCTTCCCTCACGATGGCAGCAAAGTATCAGGGCTGAACCAATGAGCCCGATCAGGAAAGCAATCGCTGCGGCATCCGGAGAAAGAAATCCGTGATCCCGCTCAAACGTCAGCAGGCGGATCTCGTCCATTCCTTCAGCAAAGGCCGCATAGATCCGAAAGGCTGTATCACTCAGATGAAACGGTACAGTAAACGTTCCGGTCTCATCAGCAACGCCGTCAAATACTCCCTGCTCCACAAAAGGCTGGTAGCCTGCACTGACAATCTTCCCCCGGAAAATCGTGCCGGGGCTGGCCTTCAGGGTAAGGGTATAACTTCCCCAGGTCAGGTTCATTCCGCCATCAGGGTCCTCCGCCGGCATATAGGGCTGCCAGATCACATCCGTTTCATCCGTGCCCCAGATTCCGTTGCTGCGTCTCTCATCCGCGCGTAGCTTCTCGAGATCCATGAGCCCCTCTGCCTGATGCTCTGCTTCCTCTGCTTCCTCCATGGTTTCTGCCGCCATAGACAGATAATCCCTGTCAAATGTCCATTTTTGCCTTGAGGGCAAAGAATACAGGATAACTCCGATCAGCAGAATTCCCCATAACGCCGCCAGCTGAACCCGTTTCATACATACCTCAATTTTATCTTGAATTTAGAATCTGGAAGATTATACCCGAAATCTTCCTCCTGCGCAACTTTTCCAGAATTCTTGGTGTGCAAAAGTCCGAAAGATCACAGCATGGCAGGTTCAGGATTCGCGGATAAAAAAACAGCCAGACAGACAGTACTGTTTCAGTATCCGTCTGTCTGGCGGGACAGTCTCAGAAATCCGGCCGCATGATCAGGCTATTCCCCTGTACTCATACCCTGCATCCTCGAGGGCTGCTTGTATTTTTTCCTCATCCAGAGGGGCATCGTGCCGAACCGTAACCCTGCCTGCTGTATGATCCGGAACAGCCTCCCGGATCTCCTCCATTTCCTCAAGTGCTTTTTTCACATGCCGCTCACAGTTTCCGCACATCATTCCGTCCACCAGGATTACCGTCTCCTGCGGGTTCTTTGCCTCAGTTCCGGCATATTCATAATCCGCATCGGCAAGAGCTTCTTTAACCGCCTGCTCATCAAGCGGAGTCCCGTGCCTCACTGTAACCCTGCCTGTCGTATAATCCGGAACCGCCTCCAGGATGCCTTTAATTCCCTCAAGAGCCTTTTTGACGTGTCGTTCACAGTTTTCACACATCATTCCTTCCACGCGGATTATTGTTTCCTGGGCAGACAGATTACACGCAGGAATCTCCTTACCCGTTACAGGACACTGGAGACTTTCCGACCCGGTTTCCGGCAGATCGGCCTGCCGGGTCGATGCGGCCGTTCCATGCAGCTCTTCTGTGACCGCTGGATTCGGCGTCGTATCAGCCGGATTTTCCGGTAAGGCAGGCCTGCGCATTTTCCGATCCGAAGAGGCTTCATGTACCTTAAACAGATTCAGTCTCAGTGCATTCATGCATACGGTAAACGAGGAGAGTGCCATTGCCGCCGCACCCCACATTGGATTCATTTCAATGCCCGGATACAGTCCCGCGGCCATGGGAATCAGTACTGCATTATAAGCAAATGCCCAGAACAGATTCTCATGAATGTTCCTGAGCGTCGCCCTTGAGAGCCGTATAGCCCCCGATACATCCGTCAGTCTGGACTCGATCAGTACAATGTCCGCCGCATCGATCGCCACATCCGTTCCGGCTCCGATCGCTATGCCGACATCTGCTCTTGTGAGCGCCGGCGCATCGTTGATTCCATCGCCGACCATTGCTACCTTTCCCCGGGTTTGCAGCTGTCTTATGATTGCCTCTTTTCCCTCCGGCAGCACGCCTGCAATAACCCGGTCCACTCCGGCCTGCGCTCCAATCGCCTTTGCCGTACGGGCATTATCTCCGGTCAGCATGACCACTTCAATTCCCTGTGCCTGCAGTTCCCTGACCGCACGTGCTGAATCCGGCTTGATTACATCCGCCACCGCAATAATTCCAAGCAGACGCCCGTCACACTCAAAGAACATCGGTGTCTTTCCCTGTTCCGCGAGCTGCTCTGCCTGATGCCATATATCCTCCGAAACAGAGGTCATGCCGGCAATATATTTTCCTGAACCGCCATGCAGCAGTGATCCGCCAGTCCTGCCCTCCAGTCCATTGCCGGCCAGTATCGAAAAATCCGTTACCTCACGTGGCGACAGTCTTCTTTCTTCTCCTACGGCAACGACAGCTTTCGCCAGTGGATGCTCCGACTTCCGCTCCAGGGCATATGCCGCTTCAAGCAGTTCATTCTCCGTAACCCCCGCTGCCGCAACGATATCTGTCACGACCGGTTTTCCCTCCGTAATTGTGCCGGTCTTATCCAGTGCAGCAATCTGAACGTGTCCGGTGTTTTCAAGCGCCTCGGAGGTCTTAAAGAGAATGCCGTTCCGGGCACCCATCCCATTGCCGACCATGATCGCCACTGGCGTGGCCAGACCCAGTGCACAAGGACAGGAGACAACCAATACAGCAATAGCCCGCTCAAGGGCAAACGTCACAGTCTGACCTGCCAACAGCCAGACAGCAAAAACGACCGCTGCAATCCCTATGACCGACGGAACAAAGATTCCGGAAACCTTGTCTGCTATCCGGGCAATTGGTGCTTTTGTTGCAGCTGCATCAGATACCATCTGAATGATCTGCGCAAATGTCGTGTCCTCCCCGACTCTCGTCGCACGCGCCCGGATAAATCCGGACTGATTCATTGTGGCTGCAGACACGACATCATCCACTCCTTTGTCTACCGGAATGGACTCGCCGGTCAGCGCGGATTCATCCACAGCCGTGCTGCCCTCAACAATGACCCCGTCCACCGGAATGGACTCGCCGGGTTTTACCACAAAGATATCCCCCGGCTGCACCTCATCAATTCCGACTTCAAGCTGCGCTCCGTCCCGCTCTACAACTGCCGTTTTCGGCGCCATGCGAAGCAGATTTTTGAGTGCATCTGTCGTGCGTCCCTTGGACAGGGACTCGAGCGTTTTCCCGACTGTAATGAGAGCAGGAATCATTGCCGCCGTCTCAAAATAAAGCTGATCATGATACATGCCCATCAGGTCCATATTGACTGCGCCGCGGGTAATCATTCCCGTCATTCTGTAAAACACATACAGAGACCAGGCAAAGGAAACTGAGGATCCAAGAGCCACCAGCGCATCCATGTTAGGCGACAGATGTACAAGTCCGCGGAACCCGGAGATAAAAAAATCCCGGTTGATCACCATTACAATCACCGCAATGATCATCTGTGTCAGTGCGAGCCCCAGATGATTATGCTCAAGCGGCGCAGGGACCGGCAGTCCAAGCATATTATGTCCCATCGTAAGATACATCAGAACCATCAGCCACAGGACCGACCGGATGAGACGCTTTTTCAGCTTCGGCGTTTCCCGGTCACGAAGTGCATCCTCCTCTGCAGCAAATCTGCTGCTGACAGATCCTCCCTTTTTTTCCTCTGTCTTCGTCCCCTTAACCTGTGCTCCGTATCCTGCCTGTTCTACTGCAGCGATTACCTCATCCGCCGACGCCTCTCCGCTCACAGACATGGAATTCGTGAGCAGAGAGACCGTGACAGAATCCACCTTTTTAAGCTTTGATACAGCTTTTTCCACATGCGCCTGACACGCAGCGCAGGTCATGCCTGTTACGATATACTGTTGTGACATTCTTATTTCTCCTGTTTTGCTCTTTCCCCTGTCAAGCCCGACAGAGCAGGGCTCACCCACACCATCTGTCGTTCTGCAAACAAAAACACCGCCGGAGGCGGTGTCCGCTTTACAGCCGCCAGTAGGCAAAGCCGTATTTCTTCAGTTCCCGTACAGAATAGATTCCTTTCACATCAATCAGTACCTTTTCTGCCATTGGAACGGGGCGGAACATTTCACTGACCGCATCAAGAGACAGTGCGCGGAAACAGTCGTGTGCTACCGCCGCAATCACACAGTCCGCTTCCTTTGCTTCCTCAAGCGTATACAGATGCACGCCATATTCCTGCTCAGCCTCTGCGGGCGAAGCATACGGATCCACCACAACAGGCTTGATTCCATATTCCTCCAGCCTTCGGATAATGTCCTCTACCTTGCTGTTCCGGATATCCGGACAGTTTTCCTTGAAGGTCAGCCCGAGAATGATGACCTTTGCCTGTCTGACCGTTTTCCCCGCCAGAATCATCTGCTTAATGGCTGCATCTGCCACAAACTGTCCCATTCCGTCGTTGACTTTCCTTCCCGAGAGAATGATCTGACTGTGATAGCCCAGTTTTTCCGCTTCATACGTAAAATAGTAGGGATCTACGCCGATGCAGTGTCCGCCAACCAGTCCCGGCCGGAATCCGAGTGCATTCCACTTGGTGTTCATCCCGTCCACAACTTCATTGGTATCTATTCCCAGTCGGTCAAAAACCATGGCAAGTTCATTCATAAACGCTATGTTGATATCCCGCTGGCTGTTCTCAACAACCTTGATGGCTTCCGCCGTCTTGATGCTGGATACCGGAACCGTTCCGGCCTCAATGACCAGGTTATACACATTCCGGATTTCCTCAAGGGATTCCTCATCCATGCCGGAGACAATCTTGCGGATGTTTTCCAGTCGATGCACTTTGTCACCCGGATTGATCCGCTCCGGACTGTATCCAATTTTGAAATCCTTTCCGCAGACCAGTCCGGATTCCCGCTCAATGACCGGTACGCACAGATCCTCCGTCACACCGGGATACACCGTTGATTCAAAGACCACGATGGCACCCTTTCGGATGTGTCTCCCCACCGTTACGCTTGCACTGAGCACCGGATCAAGATTCGGTGTCTTATCCTGATTTACCGGAGTAGGCACAGCAACAATAAAAAACATCGCGTGGTCAAGATCCTGCTCATTCGAGGTAAAGAAAACGCTGGTCCCGGCAATAGCCTCATCCCCCACTTCCCGGGTAGGATCTTTTCCATTCTGATAAGACCGAATCTTTTCCTGATTGAGGTCAAAACCGATAACCTTCACCTTTCTGGCAAAAGCAACAGCTATCGGCATACCGACATAACCAAGCCCTACCAGCGCGAGCTGCTCCTCTCCGCGGAGCAATTTTTCATATAATGACATATCTGCCTTCCTGACTGACAGAGCAGGAGACTCTGACGTCTCCTGCTCTGAATGATTTACCAGGTCGTTGTCTCTTCGTTGCCCTCAGGCAGCAGTTCCTTCGGAACACTGGGCATCTCAATCTGGCGCATAGCGCTGACTGATTCGTCGATCTCCCGCTCCAGCTGTGAGAACTGATCCGCCACACTGACACGGAACTGCATGGTATTGTAATACGTGGCACGTGCTGCCGCCAGAATACGGGACCGAATTTCCTCGGTCTCTTTCAGGATCTTCTGCTGGCGCTCGTTGGCATCAGCCAGAATCCGTTTGGCCTTGACCTCCGCCTTCTCCACTGATCCATCTTCGAGCAGATGATCATACTCCTCAATCTTGTTTTTCTGCTGATCAAGCATGGCTGAGAGACGCTGTACACGGCGCTCCGACTGTTCAAGATGAATCCGGCTTTCACGAAGCTGATCTTCAAGTTCTTCGTTGTGCGTATCTTTCTTATGTCCGGCGTCACGCAGACGTTCCACTTCTTCCTTAAGCGGTTCAAATACTGAAAGACGACGGATTTCCTTTTTCTGCTCATCTATCTGGTTTTTGAGCTGCTCAATGACGTTGTTCTGGCTCTCAGACAGTTCTTTCTGTGTCCGCAGAGACATTTCCAGTTCCCCGACCTTTTCGTTAAATTCTGCCTCTGCCGCTTCAATCTGCTCCTGTGCATCTTTTTCTGCTGCCGCAACACGCTCGTCCGCGTCTTTCTCAGCCGCTTCGATCCGCTCCTGCGCATCCTTTTCAGCTGCCGCGACACGGTCATCCGCATCTTTCACAGTCGCTTCAATCCGCTCCTGTAACTCCTGCTCAGCGTCTGCAACCCGCTCATCTGCGTCCTTTTCGGCTGCTTCAACCCGTTCCTGGGCATCCTTTTCAGCTGCTGCGATCCGGTCCGCTGCGTCCTTCTCGGCTGCTTCAACCCGCTCCTGTGCATCCTTTTCAGCTGCCGCGATCCGGTCTGCTGCGTCCTTCTCGGCTGCTTCAACACAATTCTGCGCATCCTTTTCAGCTGCGCTGATCCGGTCTGCTGCATCTTTCTCAACAGCAGCAACACGGTCATCCGCGTCTTTTTCGATAGCAGTCAGCTGCTCCGAATGTGCCTTATCGGCTTCGTCGATCTGCCTGCTGTATGCAAGCTCAAGTTCCTCTGCCCGATTGACGGCCGCCGTCAGCTGCTCACCGTATTCCTTTTCCAGTCTTGCCTGCAGTTCTGTCTTTGACCGCTCCAGGTTATTCCGTTCCTCGCCAAAGGTCTTCCGGACAGCCGCCAGTTCCTCAGCCTTCTTCTTTTCAAAGGCTGTCATCCGATCCTCAAACTCTTTTTTGCCGGCTTTGAGTTTCTGCGCACTGGCCTCATCCGATGCCTTCAGGTCTTTGACCTGCGTTTCGAGGGTTGTTTTCTCGCGCAGCGTCTTATCCAGCTTGTCCTGAACCGACTTAGCTTTCTGCCTGACTTCCTCTATCGCCGCTTCCAGCTCCTCAATCCGCTCTTCTTTTTCGTTGATCAGGGTCTCCTGATCCATACGAACCGTTTCTCCCTGGCTGATCCGGTCATTCAGGTATTCCTTCTCTTCCTGTACCGTCTTTACCTTCTTTTCAAGGTTCTCGATTTCCGAACTCAAAATGCTCAGCTGATCATCTACATCCTGCTTGATGTAATGCTTTCCGAAAAAGGCTTTACGAATCGAGTACTCGTTCATTGACATTTTCTGCCTCCCATCATTATCTCATTTTATCTCTGTCACGAAACCTTGAAGGTTCCGGATATTCTAATTTACTGTTCGGACTCTAGCGCCGCCAGCTGCTCTTTCAGCAGTTCAATTTCCGTTTCCAGATTCTCCGTCTTCCCGCCGGTCAGTGCAAAAACCAAATTGACCCTGCCTGCCAGGTACGGTTCACAATAAGACGGAAGAAGACGTTTTCTGTATTCAAGTTCCATTCTGAGAAATACATCCTCCGTCATCAGTGCTGTACTCCGGGCATCCCTGCACAGTCTCCGGGCATGTGTCTCTACCAGCTTTCCGAATTTTTTCCGGAATACCTGACGCTTTTCCGGCGTAGACAGATTCCGGACCAAGTCCATTGCCATTCAGGCCTTCTCCTTTCTGAGTACCACAGCCTGTCCTCCGGCACCTCTGCATTCAGGACCCCGTTTTTTATGACCAGTACCTTTTGACCGGCTCCCGGTTCTTTGTCACCCTCTGTCCTTCGACACTGCAGCCTCTGGTCAGGCCCCGACATGTTGTCGAGATGCGGCAGACTCATTCTTTCCGAATATCAATCATCGGTTCTATACATCACAGTAATCATAGTAAAAAATACGATAAAAGTCAATGTTTTGGATTTTCGTCTTTCTGTCTCAGTTCCGAGTCCGACGCTTTAATTCATTCCGCAGCATTCCCCGGCCATTCTTCCTCCACAATCTGGACAAGGCTGACCTGAAACAGGTCAGCCTTGTCTGCCGTTAACAATGTTCTTACTCGTTCGGGCTGCGCCTGCGTCTGCGCAGTGAACCATTATCCGTCTTATCAGCCGGATCTGACCCTGACGATCCTGCAGAGGGTTTCTCAGCTTCTGCAGGTGCTCTGGGCGGAACAGGCGGTGTCGGCGGTACCGGTGCAACCGGTTTTACCGGAACCTGTACCGGTTCTTTTCTCGCATATGGACTGTCACTCTGTCTCGGAGAGGGAGTTTCCTTCTTTTCCGTTTCCGGATTCGGCTCCGTTCTCGAAGAGACCGGCTTCCTTCCATCATATGTCGATTTTCTCAGGAATTCCGGCACTCTCGATAAATTGCTTCCGTTGGAAGAGTTGTCCGCTTTATCGTCATTGTCCAGATACGGTCTGCGAAGTGCTGCACCCGGAACCGCAGCATTCTGCTGTCTGGTTCTCTGGAGCTGCTGCTCTCTCAGTGCCTTTTCACCACGGGCGTCCTCATCTTCGTCCTCATCATCCAGTTCATCATCCTCATCCGACCGCTTGCGCCAGATATAGAATCCATATGCACCGGCAGCACTGAGCAGAGCAAGAACTACCAGAATAATGGGAACGATATTGTTGTTCTTTTCCTCTACGACTTCCGGCGTGGTCTCAGGCCGTGCAGTTGCAGTCACTGCAGGGGATGCTGAGGCTCCCGGAGCTGCAGTCACTGCTGCACCTGCACTCTGATCAAACGTCATGGCATAGCGGGCGTAGGCCGTTCCGGAGCTCACCTCAAGGGTCAGAGGTCCGGCCATCGGCAGCTGCAGATTCATGGAGAAAGCACCTTTGGCATCTGATACCGTAGTGCCTACGGTTCTGCGGATACTGTTTTCTGCAACCGCATCCCTGATCAGGGTAAACCTGATCAGACTGCCGTTCTGCGAACCTGCCGATTCATAAATGGCCGTCGCAGTCACAGTTGTATAGGCATTGGTAACACCGTAAATGGTAAATTTACCATCCCTGCTGACTGCAGGAACATTGTTCACCGTCATGTTGCCCTGCGCACCGATCAGTGTTGCAGGTACAGCCGGCGGCACCGGAGTCGGCGTCGCACCAGGCACCGCGGTAATCCCTGTTCCGGGCACTGCTGTTCCGGCAACCGTACTGACCGCACCGGTCGCTGTCCAGCTGTTGTCAACCGGCAGCAGATCCTGCAGCGGAGTTCCCTTAATGGTATACGAAACATTGTTCCCGCCGGTAGTATTTCCGGTGCTGCCGGAGGTATTGTTCGTTCCCGTGCCGGTGCTGCTTCCGGTATTTGTTCTTGTGGTGTTTCTCTGCTCTGCCAGATAATCCTGCAGTGCGGCAATTGTCAGCATCTCAGCCATGTCACTGCGTACATAGCCGTCCTTGCCGTTGTAATTGACCTGATACCAGGTATAGGTTCCATCTGACTGTGTTCCTGTCACCAGGAGCAGTGTATTGACCGGAATACGTCCAAGACTTGTCCCGCTTGACGAGGGCGTCAGACGGAGATTGACCGAATCCTTAACCAGTTTCGCATAGGCACTGGTTGCATCCATGCTGTACGGTTCAGGCGTTGAACGCGGCATGATCGTCGGAGTGGCCATCGCCGTTTCAAGACTGGCCAGGTACTCCGTCGTCTCCTGCTGTCCCATCACGCGAACAAGGTCTGCCCGGATATATCCCCACTGACCATTATACTGTGAGAGATACCAGGTCATGCCATCCTGCGCATAAACGCTCTGAAACAGATGCACTACCTTATCTGATTCAAGAATATCCTGCAGATAAGCATTGTTGTCCGGATTGCCGCGCAGCGGTGTACCGTTCATATTAATCCGTGCATATGCATTCAGATCCATAGGTGCCGGTGTTTTGGTTGGAGCAGCAGTCGGCGTCGGCGTCGGCGTCGGTGTCAGGGTAGGACTCGGTGATACTGTCAGCTCCGGCGTGACCGTCGGGGTAGGTGTCGGTGTCACCTCGGGCGTAGGCGTTACCTCAGGGGTAGGCGTTACCTCAGGGGTAGGCGTTACCTCAGGGGTAGGCGTTGCCTCCGGCGTCGGCGTCGGACCAGCAGTCCTTTCCGGCGCAACTTCAGGATCCGCCAGACTTGCCACGTACATAGCTTCCTCGTTTGTCGCCATCAGGCGCACAAACTTGGCTTTCATATATCCCTCAGCACCGGATTCCGCACGCACATGACACCATTTGTCGCCATCTGAGCCTTTTACCTGTTCCATAACCCAGATAATCGTGCCCTTCTGGAGTTTGGTGACCACACCGCCGTTTGTTCCCGGTGTTTTGCGCACATTGACCTGTGCATCAGTATTGTATCCGTAATGGTAAATGTCTCCGTCCGTCAGAAGCTGCTCCTCGCCCGGATCCGGGGTAGGCGAAGGTGTCGGCTCCGGCGTCGGCGTCGGTTCAGGTGTCTCGGTGGGTACAGTCGTCGGCGTCTCCACCGGCGGAACCTGTGTCACCTCCGGCATGATAATGCCTGCCCTGGCCGCCTCCTCCGTTACCTCCTGAATACCGGCTGCTTCCATATAGCCTGACGCACCGGTATTGAGATCCGTTACCAGACACCACAGTCGTCCGCCCTCATCATAAGCCTCGCCGTCAATCCGGATCGGCGTCGAGTGAGTGATTATCGGAACAGATCCAACCTGTGGAATCGGAGCATTCGGAGCCTCACGCAGTACAATGGAGATGCCTCCGCTCTGTTCGAGGGTATATCCCCATCTGGGGAACAGCCCAGGAAGCGGTGTATTGGTTTCCTGCTGTACAACGGGCAGGGGTGTCGGCGTCCCACTGGTTTCCTCCGGCGGCATCACAGATGGCTGCGGTACAGGCGTATCACCGTTTCCCTCCATCGGTGTTTCAGACGGCTGCGGTGAAGCAGTTCCCTCGGTCTGACTTTGACCCAGTTTCTCAAGCTGTGGTCCCGCCTCATCATTTGTAAGCATAGTCAGCAGGAAGTCCCGCATGTATCCGTGTGTTCCCTCCGGCAGAACCACAACCTCATACCACACGTGTAAATCTTTGTCCTGTAATGGCTGCAGAACCTGCACAAGGACACCGTCCTTATATGTTCCAACCAGTTTTCCGTTACTGATCCCATCTCGGAGATTTCCTTCTCCGGTTCCCCGTCTGTTTGCAATTACTGCATATCCGGAGAACATGGAACCCGTATTATCAGGAGAAATCTGCGGCACGGGTGTCAGTTCCGGCAGTCCCTGGTTCATTGGAAGCGGTGTCGGCGTCAGTTCCGGCAGTCCCTGGTTCATTGGAAGCGGCGTCGGTGTCAGCTCCGGCAGTCCCTGGTTCATTGGAAGCGGCGTCGGCGTCAGCTCCGGCAGTCCCTGGTTCATCGGA
>CACXHF010000098.1 GCA_902767305.1 uncultured Eubacteriales bacterium | reverse complement strand
GGCCAGTGCATCCTCATAGAATTCATCCACGGCCGTCCGTCCCCGGGCATTCATATCGCTTTCCGTCAGATACGATTCCATTTCAGCGAGAATTTCATTTCCTCTTTCTCTGCTGGCGTCAATGATAAAAAGTGAAGTGAACAGCAGAATCAGGATACTGACTCCGGCAAAGAACAGGATGAACACCATCCGTACACGCCGGTTCAGAATCTGCGAAAGCCGTTCCTGTTCAACCGTCTTCCCGATGCCGTCCACTCGTCCGCACAGAATATCCGCCCGCAAAAACCATGCGTAGAATACCGATGATAAAAACAGGAGTGCAAACAGAAATGCGGGAAAGCAGGGCGATATGACACTCATCGTTAAAATGCGGTCTGCCGGAATCATCGCATACACACTGTTGCCGGCGTCTTCCGCCATTCCCGCAATAAAGGATCTGTTCCCGATCTTAATCAATCCTGACGAATCCGGTTCCGCCGTCAGGATCTCACCTGTTTCAAGCGGAAGATCTCCATAAACTTCCGTTACAATATGGCTTTCCCCTGTCACGACAATAGCCATATCCGATCCGTCAGGCATTCTCTCCGCAAGGGGCGGAAGGCCTTGCAGATGCTGTTGATTCTGTTCTGTGAAAGTCAGCCCGTCCCGAAAACAGCTTATCACCGTCACGCCCGACTTTTCAAGCGTCGTCTGAATGTACCGGGTCTTTTCCTCTCCCGGAATCAGATCTGCCAGGGAATTCCCGGCATTTTCCCTCAGTTCCGCTGCAGCATCAGGCGTTTTCCCGCTGATAAAGTCCAGTCTCTCCGCAGATGCGAGTACCGCATCAAACTCCTCCCGCGGAAAAGAACCCAGATACGTCTGATACTCCCGTCCTCTCAGAAAACCGACCGCATCCGGCGGGTACACACGGCTATAAAGCGATCTGAGTTCCTCCTCACCGGTTCCCTCATATGCAAAAATCCAGCCGGAGAGGAAATTCATCTGCGTCAGATACTCTTTGCAGGCCATGGAAGAGGCGACTTTATCCCGCTGCTCCTGTACGTGCTGCTTCAACATGGCATCTGCCACCATCCCGCAGTTTTCCCGGGCACGCTCCCTCGTACGTACTGACCAGATTCCGGAAAACATCTGGATTAACAGAACCATCATCAGAGCGGCGATAGCCAGAGGAAGAATCCGCCTTCCCCAGATGCCTGCCGCTTTCAGAAAATGATCCTCATGCAGACGCTTTTCTTTCTCAGCAGTCATGTTTTTCTCCATTTCCGGCCAGAATTCCGGCCGCTGTTACCTGTCTATGACCCGCTGCCGGCAATCAATCCGCCCGGCTTTACTTCTTTTCAATTTTCAGAATCCGGGCATTTTCATCAAAGGATACCTCGAGGAAGCATTCGTCCAGGTTCAGTTCCCCCTCTGATATTTTCTTCATAAATGCTTCGGGATCCAGCACCGTCCCGTCCTCCGCTTTATATTCGAACGCCGGGCTGACACTGCACTCGATCTGGTAGACATCCTGCATCAGGACTTTGCCTTCCGTTTCCGCATTATACCCTTTCCCGTCCGCGGCCGGGCTCAGTTTCAGCGGTTCCTGCCAGTCTTCCTTCGCTTTTACGATGATGCTGTCTCCGTCCTTCTGAATTTCCACCGCTTCATATTCCGCAAAGTTTGCCATGATCACGCTGCCGGCAGTAAGGCCTTCCACCTGAGCCGACGCATAAACAACCGGCTCGACAATCCAGAAATTCATCGTAAAGGTATCAACCGTGTCCCCAAATCCATACCCGCTCAGCCGTGCAGTAAGTGTTCCGCCGCCCACAAGGTTTACCAGAAGTGCAGAGGGCTCCGGCTGAACTTTTCCATTTGTTTCCGCCATTCCGGCTGCTGTGCAGCCCAGCAGAAAGCAGAGTACCAGACAAAGAATCATCTTTTTGTTCATAAGCGTCTCCTTTTTTCACGAATCCAGTTCTGTATCCGCCTGAGTCTTCGGTTATGTGCAGCATTCCGGATGTCTCCGTCTGCGTTCCGCTCCGTTTTTCCTCAAACGGACGTGATACATCATGCCCATTCATCATATCGCCTTTCGGGGATATTTGCCAATGTGAAAAACTATCCTATGCAGTAAAGAAGAGTCAGAGAGACAACTCTGCAGATTGAAAACAAATCGATTGCTTAATGCAGTATTTTAGCAACACAAGATACTTGACACACTCCGCCAGGTCCATTGTATTGAATTTAGGCATATTATTCCTTCCATCAAGACGGCTTTATTTATCATCAGAGATTGTGCAAAACACCGGGTACTCGCTCTTCATATCGATAATTTCCGGCACAATCTTTTTTTGTGAGTCATATGTACATTTTTCCAATTGATCGTGCCTGAAGTACAGAAGCGTTAAAACTTCTCAAGCCCCTAATTGTGAGAGATACCGGGTTATTCAAACACAGCATACCGATGGATCAGGTGTCAATGATGCGCTTGTTTTTCCAGGAGCCATTCAATGCGTGAATAATCATCAGGACGGCCTTCACACTCCAGTCGATGCACATTGCCCACATATATCCCATCAGTCCCATAT
>CACXHF010000097.1 GCA_902767305.1 uncultured Eubacteriales bacterium | reverse complement strand
GACGGAGGGTCCGACTAAGACACCAGAAAATGCTGTCAATACGGCTGCACCCTCCAAAGTGCCCACAGCGGTTCCTTCAATAACTCCAACAACCAAACCGGCACAAACCACGCCTGAAAAGAACGCTGTAACGACCGCACCAACCAAAGTGCCCGCGGCAACTTCTTCAACGATTTCGACAGCTAAACCGATTCCGAACAATACACCGGAAAAAGCTGTTTCCACAGTTGCGCCCACCCAAGTGCCTGCAGCAGCACCTTCAACAGTTCCGACAGCTGAACCGGTACAGAAAACAAATGGATCATCGGAATCGTCTGTTCACTCAAAAACTGCAGCTGACTCTGAACTCTTAGATCTTTCAGCGTCTGATCTGTCAGAGAGAGATGTCGTTCCGAATAAAGGCGCTTCTTCCACAGAAATAAACAATTCTACAGTATTGGAAGAAAGAAATGGGAATTCCGATAAAGGACAGATGAGTGTTATCCAGAACGCTGCACAGGAAGCTTCAGATATGCTTATGTCCAAGATTCCCGCCGGTTTTAAATCCCATTACTCGGTCGGAGACAAAGGTGAGGACGTGATCCGGATAAAGAAAAGGATGATGGAAATGGGTTATTACAGCGGTTCTACTTTCTTCAATGACCGTTATAACGAGTATATGGCAAATCATGTACGTACTCTGCAGCGTCTGAACAATCTCCCTGTGACTGGAGAAATCTCCGCAGCCGAACTTCTATTACTTTTTGATGAGTCAGAAACAAGGTAATGCGATAAGAGAGATGAGGTGAGACTGGATGAAACATAAAAAAGTGATCATTGTCGCAGTAATCTGTCTGATCTTGGTTCTGATTCCACTTTATCTGAATCATCCAAACCGAAAGTACAAGCGTGCTGTCAACGCCTTTGACAATGAGCAGTATAAAGAAGCTGAGATACTCTTTGAAAAAGTTCCCACTTACAAAGACTCGGCAATGTACCTCAGCTATCTGAATAGTCTTGAAAAGTATAATATCGGGGATTTTGAAAATGCAGAAAATGGATTCCGGGAACTTGGCAGCTTTCTTGACAGTGCTGAACTGGTAAATGCATGTGTTCAGGAACAACAGGTAAAACGTTATGAAACCGCACTGCTGATTTTTGAAAAACAGTCCTATGCAGAGGCAGGTAAACTGTTCAAACAGCTTGGTTCCTACGAGAAATCAAAGGAATATTCTGCCTATTGTGATGGCATGGTGCATTTTTCCGAAGGAGAATACCGGGAAGCACAGGAATCATTTCTTAAGATATCCGGCTTTCTGGATACAGATACCTGGATCGAAGCCAGCAGCATGATGGAACAGGAAACAATTTACCGGGATGCAGTGAGCCTGTTTGAAAATGAAAAGATTAAAGAGGCAAGAGATCTGTTCCAGAAAATTCCTGGATATGAAGATGCCTCGGATTATTACAGGTATACAGAAGGACTTGTTGCTCTTGAGGAGAAGAACTATACAGTAGCTGTCACCTCATTCCAGAGCATCCCTGGTTTTTTGGATTCTGACGATCTGGCAAAACTCAGTAGTGAACGTCAGATTTCCCAACAGTATCAGGATGCAGTGAAGCTGTTTAAGGAGACCCGGTACAAGGAAGCTACCTCCGCTTTTGCCAGTATCTCCGACTATGCAGATTCCGAATACTACATCGAGTATATGTCTGCGATGGAAGCTCTCAACAGCGAAAAGTACCCTGAAGCAATAGAAAAGTTCCGCCGAATGGAAACATTTCTTGACAGTAAACATATTGCAGATGAAGCTGAAAAGCAGTATTTCACGATTCTCTACAACAATGCGGTTGCTCATTTTGATGATGAAAACTATGCAGATGCACTGGAATTGTTTGAACTGCTTGGAGACTACAGTGATGCAGCCGCATATAAAGCTTATCTTTCCGGCATCATTGCCGATGAGAAAGAGGATTATCTGACGGCATATGAAGCCTATGAAACGATTCCGGATTTCAAAGATTCAAAGAACCGCGCCAGAGCTTCCAGAAATGCCTATCTGGAACAACAGTATCAGACAGGTGTCCGTGCAGTCAGCGAGGGTGACTTTGGTCTGGCAATGGAAGCCTTTTCCCGAACAGACGGTTACAAGGATACATCCCGATATATAGCATACATAAACGGACGGGATGCACTCGAGCACTTGGATTACCGGAAAGCTGAGGCCACATTCAGTGAACTCGGTCATTTTCTTGACAGCCGGGAGATGATGGAGTTCAGTAAAGAAAAGCTGCTTCCCATCCATTATGAAACTGCGATGGAAGCTCTTAAGGCAGACCAGTATGAAGAAGCTCTGGAAGAGTTTGAAATCATCAGTGGCTATCGAGATGCGGACCATTACGCAGAATACACACGTGTATTACTGACTGCCTACGTGGGGGATTATCAGGATGCCATTGCAATGCTGGATAAGATGGAGGATTTCTCCGACAAGGAAAACCTTAGAACCTACATTGAGGCCAGACAGGCAGAATCAAAAATGGATTATGAAAAAGCGATTGTGCTTTATCAGCAGATTTCCTCTTTCAGAGACAGTGAGGAGCGGCTGATATGGTTGCCGGACATGATTCTTGACCGTGATTTTGACTTGCTTGCAGACAAACTGACTGCCAGAAACTGGTGGAATCAGCGCCTGATGAATGAGGTAAATGCAATCCTTCAGAAAAATTACCAGGTAACCAATACAACGATGAAACTACGCTTTCTGGCCCTGGCAAATTCATTTCTTGAGAATGGAGATTTCGAACACAGCTATCAGCTGACAGAACAGATTGCTGAACAGGATGAATCGTTGGCACCGAAACTGCTTGATATCCAATACCTGTATGCACTGACTGAAATGGAGAAGAATTCCCCCGAACAGGCTGAGTGGATGCTTGAGGAACTGACAGAACAGAATTATCCGGATGCTCAGGAACTTCTTGAGCAATGCTGGAAAATGCTCGAAGAGAAAGCTCAGGAGAATGAAGACGCCGAAACGGCAGAGTATTATCAGAAAAAACGGGAAAATGCGGCAGGAAAGAGCCATGCAGAAACTGCCGGTCCGGAGGCGAATCAATCTAATCCGGAATCTGAAACTGAGTCCTCCGCATCTCTTTCTCCTGATAATGCTTATTCTCAAATGAACGAAGCACGTACTGCGTTTGAACAGGGAAAAGCAGCCTTTTCTGGAACAATCATCGAAAAAATGAAGAATCTTGTAGAAGAGGCTGAACAGGTCGACCTTGCTTCTTTTTCCGATAGAGCAAATCAGGAAACCTCAGTTCCAGATACGGAAACCGGAACTGAGCCGGATGATCATACGGAAAACGGAGAACCGACGAAAAATGTCGAAGATGCATCCGTACCTGAACCATCTGATAAAGCAGAACCTCAGAAAACAGATGAAAGCAGAATCCCGTCTGCAACTCCGGCTGAGGCAGAAAAGGATCCGGAATCAGCAGCCTGAAGGAAAAAAACGACAACGAAAGCACTTGAAAAGAACTGGAGATCAAAGACAGCAGGATAACAGAGAGGGGACAGGTGGTAGTGTATGAAAAAAGGTATTTGGGGCTATTTTTTCCTTGCGATAATTCTTCTGGTTTCACTGGCATCGGCAGAAAGTACAAGCATAAAGATTCTATACCCTGAAAATAATGAGATCATCGATCCGGGCGAGGAAATGCTTCTGCTTGTTTTTCAGGTACCTGAGGAGTACAAAAACGACTTGTTCAACTATATTCTGACTGATCAGGATACAAATGAAAATATTGAAGCTGACGAAATGGATGTTGATCCGGACGATCTGACAGGAATTATTGGATTTGATATGTCGACATTTGAAAAAGGCAGTACATATCGTGTCCGCGTTACAGGAAAAACCGAAGCTTCCGGAGATGATTCAGTTCTTTTTACTATAGGAACCGAATCGGTAAAGAAAGAAGCGGAAAGTTCCGAAGCTGAGCCTTTGGCTTCACCCTCAGCGGCTCCCGTAAGATCTGAAAATGACTTTATTCTGAGCCTGATCAGTCCCATCGATGGAAATGAAATTGATCCGGCAGAGATGACAGATATACAGTTCCGTTGGGTGCTTGATGAGTATCCGATTTCTGACGTTCCCTATCAGTGGAATATTGAGACAGCAGATGGGGAAAGCCTGCTCTCCGGACACGGTCGTATGAACAACCAGCAGAAACAATACGGTTTTGGTGCGCCTGCAGATCTCTTCCCGAGAGGCAAAGAACTGGTTTTCCGTGTTACGGCACTCGAAGAGGAAACGCAGGTAAAGTTCTCCATCACAAAAGCACCTGATCCGACAAAGAAACCTGAAGCAACACCGACCGCAACACCGACACCGGAACCACAGGCTTCTCAGGAACAGCTGATTGCCTCCGCTGCCAAAAAGCTCGGTCTGCCTGAATCCTTTATTTCCAGAGTCCGTGTTTCAGGAGAAACCGCCTATCCGATTGCGGCCGTTCTTGAATCCGGAACCTATGCGGGAGATTCTTCACTTCGCATTATTCAGCCGGCCAACGGATCGATTTTTGGCTTCCATGAATCCATGTTCTTTGAGGTAACGTTAGAGGCACTTACCGATCTCAATGACCGTCTGACCGTATCCTTCCAGGATCCGACCAGCGGAAATACCTATTATATCATGAACTATGAGAAGCCGGCTGCCAAAGGAAAGACTTTACGTCTGGCTGTTCCTTGTCGTTATTTCAAGCCCGGTGATCTGATTTCCATGACGATTGACAGCGCGGATGGCTTGATCCATGGAGAGTCACTGTTCTCCTTCCGTGCGTTTGTTCCTACACCTAAGCCGACACAGGCGCCGACACCTGCGCCAACACCTGTTGAAGCAAATCCGGCTGAAACAGCCGCACCTCTGCAGACAGCGCCTGCCGCGACTGAAACGCCTGCACCGGCAGAAGCGAATCCGGCATCAGTTGAAACGGTTCCCGATGTAGAAATAACAGAAATTGAAGGACGTGTCAAAGTTCACAGAGATGCCTCAATAAATATTCGCGAACTGCCTGATGCTAAGAGCAGGAAACTTGCAATCGCAACACCAAATTCCGTTTTCCGCTGCACAGGGATTACCGCCAATGGCTGGTATCGTATTATCATGCGTAATGGCAAAACAGGATATATTTCTGCCAAACTATCACGTCTTCTGAGAAAGTAACCTGCAGATAAACACAGTCTTTTTCAGAAAGATCTCGCTAAACTGAGCAGGTCTGACGGATTAAAGCACAGTTCATAAAAGACGGGACGAACAGTCCCGTCTTTTTACACTGTTTCTGAATGATTCCCGATCCAGAATTGTGCCCATGCCGACCCCTGCC
Source organism: uncultured Eubacteriales bacterium (assembly GCA_902767305.1). Lineage (GTDB taxonomy): Bacteria > Bacillota > Clostridia > Christensenellales > Aristaeellaceae > Ventricola. Next base: position 13,097 of record CACXHF010000097.1, on the reverse strand, counting down.
GGTCCAATTCCAATCCAAATTACAGCTTGCACAGGTACGACAGAAATGATATAATCTCTCAGCTAATATATCAGGTGAATCTTTGTTGGGATTTGATTATTGGAGGGATTTTATGTCTGCAGTACATGTATTTGATCATCCCCTGATCACGCACAAGTTGTCCCTGATGAGAGACAAAAATACGGGTACTAAAGAGTTCCGTCAACTGCTCAGTGAGATTTCTATGCTTATGGCATATGAGATAACCCGCGATCTGCCGCTTGAAACGATTGAAGTTGAGACACCTATCTGCAAGACACAGACAAAGGTCCTTTCCGGGAAAAAACTGGCAATAGTTCCCATTCTGCGTGCAGGACTTGGTATGGTAGATGGTATTGTATCACTGATACCTGCTGCTAAGATCGGTCATATTGGACTGTACAGAGATCCGAATACCCTTGAACCGGTAGAGTACTACTGCAAACTGCCCAGTGATATAGAGGAGCGTACGGTCCTGCTGGTTGATCCCATGCTGGCAACCGGAGGTTCATCCTCTGCAGCAATCGGATTCCTGAAGAAACGCAACTGTCACAATATCCGTCTGGTCTGTCTGCTTGCTGCGCCTGAAGGGATTGAAAGGGTACAGAAAGATCATCCGGATGTAGATATTTTCGTTGCGGGAATGGACAGTCACCTGAACGAACATGGGTATATCGTTCCCGGTCTTGGCGATGCGGGAGACCGGCTCTTCGGTACCAAGTAATATTTGGAGAGCGCACTTTCCCGGTGCGCTCTTCTTATCTGTATCAGTGCTGATTTGTCCGCTCAGGCTGCCTGGCTGAACAAAGGATGGTTAAGGATTATTCATGCAGCACTTCATTAGGCTGCATCGGAGAGAGGAATGTGTTATTATGGATCAGATTGCTGTACTGATTCCCTGTTATAACGAAGCGAAAACCATAGAAAAAGTTGTAACTGATTTTCGCCGGACGCTTCCGGATGCGGTGATCTATGTCTATGACAACAATTCATCAGACGGAACAGGCGAGATTGCAAGAAAGGCAGGGGCAATTGTCCGAAGAGAACGGATGCAGGGAAAAGGGAATGTCATTCGTCGGATGTTCCGGGAAATTGATGCCAGATGTTTTGTTCTGGTAGATGGAGATGATACATATCCTGCTGAATCTGCTCCGGAAATGGTGGATATGGTCATCAATGAACAGGCGGATATGGTCATAGGTGACCGTCTGTCCAGCACCTATTTTACCGAAAACAAGCGTCCATTCCACAATTTTGGAAACAGCCTGGTCAGGGGAACTATCAACCGTCTGTTCGGAAGTGATATTCTGGATATCATGACCGGTTACCGGGCATTTTCTTACCGTTTTGTTAAAACTTACCCGGTTCTGACCAAAGGCTTTGAAATTGAAACCGACATGAGTGTGCATGCCATTTACAGGAATATGCTGCTTCGAAATGTAGTGGTAACTTACAGGGATCGCCCAGCCGGAAGCGAATCAAAGCTCAATACCGGCAGAGACGGGATAAAAGTACTAATTACCATTGCAAAGCTTTATAAGAATTTCAAACCTTTCTCTTTTTTCACGATTCTGTCTCTGATTCTTCTGATTCTGTCCATCGTTTTTGTCAGCCCGGTGCTGAGAGAATTTATTACCACGGGACTCGTACCGCGTTTTCCGACGCTGATCACGTGTCTTTTTGGTATGCTCGCCAGTCTTCTGCTGTTTATCTGCGGACTGATTCTCTCTTCCATGCAGGAAAAAGACAAACGGGATTTTGAGTATCAGCTGATAGAAACCGAGGAACGCTTTGTCAGAGCCTGCAGGGAATGCGAAGAGGAAGAATAGTAACAATCAGGAACTTCTGAAGGAGGATAACGGGATCGTGTTTGATCTTGAAATTGAAAAACTGTTGGATCTGGTGCAGAAGCCTGCACGGTATATGGGCGGAGAGCTGAACAGCATTCAGCGGGACTTTGAACATACCTCCTTCAGGTACTGTTTTGGATTCCCGGATGTATATGAAGTTGGAATGTCCCATGTGGGTTCGCGTATTCTGTATGATATTATCAATAAACGGCCGGATACACTCTGCGAGCGGGTATTCATGCCCTGGGTGGACATGGCTGATCTGATGAGGGAGCGGAAAATTCCACTTTTTTCCCTTGAAACGCGTCATCCGGTGCGGGATTTCGACATTCTCGGAATCACACTTCAGTACGAGATGAGCTATACCAATATTCTGGAAATCCTGGACCTGTCCGGAATACCCATTCACAGTGAGGACCGGACATGGGCAGATCCGATTATTATAGCCGGAGGACCATGTGCGTTCAATCCGGAACCTTTGCATCACTTTATCGATGCGTTCTCCCTCGGAGATGGAGAAGTGTCTACGCTTGAAACCATCGAGGTCGTTGAACGCTGCAAAAAAGAAGGAAAGAGCCGTACAGAATGCCTGTATGAACTCAGTCAGCTGAACGGCGTCTATGTACCCTCGCTGTATGAGGCTTCCTATCATAACGACGGTACACTTGCCGATTTTCGTCCTCTTCGGGCGGGTGTCCCTGAAACCATCCGTAAAAACATGGTGGCAGATCTCGATGCGGCGGAATATCCGGAAAATGTGATTGTACCATACATGGAAATCGTTCATGACCGGATTAACATCGAAGTGCTGCGTGGTTGTACACGCGGCTGTCGTTTCTGCCAGGCCGGCATGATTTACCGGCCGGTCAGAGAGCGCTCCATGCAGCACATTCTGGATCTTGCCCAGAAACTGGTCGATAACACCGGTTATGAGGAAATTACACTGTCATCTCTTTCAACCGGTGACTACAGTTGTCTGCCACAGCTTGCTCATGAGATGATGGAGAAATTTGAAAGTCAGCGTGTTTCACTGTCACTTCCGTCTCTACGGCTTGACAGTGAGCTCAAGGCTACTCTGGAGGAAACTCAGCGTGTGCGCAAAACTTCCCTTACATATGCCATGGAAGCCGGGACTCAGCGGCTTCGTGATGTGATTAACAAAGGCATTACGGAAGAAGATCTGATGTCCTCTGTGACGGATGCTTTTGCCGGTGGCTGGAGCGGTATCAAACTGTATTTCATGTTCGGTCTGCCAACTGAAACTACGGAAGATCTGGACGGAATTGCGGCATTGGCCGGCAAGGTGGTTCGGCAGTATTTTGCAACACCCAAGGAGGTACGTGCTAGAGGACTGCGTGTCAACTGCAGTGCTTCCTGTTTTGTTCCGAAGCCGTTTACACCTTTCCAGTGGGAGGCACAGAACAGTCTGGAACAGTTCAAAGAAAAACAGGACTATCTCTGTCATATCATGCATATCAAAGGCGTTGAATTCAACTGGCACACACCGCAGGTTTCTTTCCTTGAAGCAGTGTTTGCAAGGGGAGACCGCAGGACTGCAGATGTACTGGAAACAGCATGGCGGAACGGATGCCGCTTTGACGGCTGGTCCGACCAGTTCCGGTTTGAAACATGGATGAATGCCTTTGAAGCCTGTGGAATTGATCCTTCTTTTTATGCAAACAGGAAAAGGGAGAAAGGGGAACTATTTCCCTGGTCTTTCATTGATGCAGGTGTGACAGAGGAATTTCTCTGGAGAGAACACGAGCTGGCGATGCAGGCTAAAGTAACTCCGGACTGCCGCCGTGGCTGTCACGGCTGCGGACTTAAACGTTTTGAAGGAGCATGTCGTTCATGAGGCTTTTGATTGAATTTCAGAAAACGGAGCGGGTCCGCCATCTGGGACTTCTGGATATGCAGAGGACCATGCAGCGCGCTCTGAGACGCAGCCATCTGCCAGTGCAGTATTCAAAAGGATTTAACCCACATATGAACATGTCCTTCGCCTCGGCACTTTCCAGCGGAATTCCCGGTGATGCTGAAATTCTGGATGTTTCGCTTGCTGAACCGGTCACCGAGGAGGAAGCTCTTCATGCGCTGAAAGAAGCGCTTCCTCCAGCTATGCCTGTAACACGTGTACGTCTGGTAGATGACCGTTTTAAAAAAATGGGGGCAAGACTTGAAGCAGCAGCTTATCGGTTTGATCTCCATTCGGATCCAGATACAGCCGTAGCTCTGCTGGACGTTCTTCCAAGGTTTCTCGCAGAGAAGGAGATAATGGCTTTGCGAAAGAGCAAAAGTGCGGAGCGCATGGTGGATATCCGACCAATGATTTTCCGTCTCGAGGGAGAAATCAGCAAAAACGGAGCCGTTTTACAGGCAACCGTTTCCTTCACAGAACCTGCTACACTGAAACCGACTCTTCTTCTTGAATCACTAACCCGGTATGCCGGTCTGGAAATCCCCTCTGTATTTATTCGACGTACCGGACTTTTGGGTCGGGATTCCAGCGGTACACTGGTTCCCTTGTTTGACATGCCATGAAGCGGCAGCTTGTGATTGATGCGGGAACATACGAAACAAGGATAGCTCTCCTTGAGGAGAATACCCTCGTGGAATATATCCCTGTGCTTCCGAATGCCCCTGCACCCGGAATGCTGTACCGGGGAAAGGTTCTTCGTGTAGATTCCTCTCTTGATGGCGCTTTTATTGATATTGGGGAAGCGTTGCCCGGATTTCTGCCGCACGCAGGAAAGCGGATGAAGCAGGGTGATCTCCGTCTTGTGGAAGTCAAAGCAGTTCCAACAACACCGACCAAAGGTCTGCAGCTGACTGATGATCTTCGTCTGACCGGACAGTATTTGGTTTACTGTCCATCCAGACCAGGAGTCCATGTATCGAGAAAGCTGACTTTACAGGATCAGACTGAGGCAGCTGCTTATGCAGAAAAACAATGTACGCAGGAAGAAGGACTGATTGTCCGTACTGACTGGTGCAGATTAAGGAATGACAGGACTCCGTTCGATGCAGAACTGAAACGGCTCAGAATGGAATGGCAGTCCATCTGTCAACGCTTTGCTGCCAGTCTTCAGCCCGGACCATTGACAGAATCGCCGGAAATCCGAGGTATGTGCCGTCAGCTTCTGATGGATCCTGACGCAGAGATTATCGTCAACAGTTCTGAACTGTTCTGCCAGTTGAGCACAGAGCGTGAAGCACTCATATCCGGCGCGTTAATACGGAACGCATGTCCGGACGGCACGCTGATTTTTGATCCGTATCCGATTGAATCGGCTCTTGAACGGGCGCTGAGAAAAAAAATCTGGCTTCGCTCAGGCGGCTTTCTGTCCGTAGATTATACTGAGGCCTTTACGGTTTACGATGTCAATTCCGGGAAGGACACAAGGAAACTTTCTCCGGAAGAAAAGGCGTTTGCCGTCAATATGGAAGCTGTTCAGGCTGTTCTTGCACATCTGCGCCTGTGCAGAATCGGAGGAATAATTCTCGTCGATCTGATTGACATGAAAAATCCGGATCATCAGGCCGCTGTGCTTGATGCGGTACGGGAATTCGGCCGTCGCGAACCCGGTGAGGTTCATGCAGAGGGAATCACATCTCTGGGTATTTTGCAGTTGACCAGAAAGCGCACCGGACTGCCGATCAGTTCTGTCATGCAGGAGATGTGCAGATCCTGCCAGGGCAGTGGACGTCATCGGGCTCCGTGGGTAACGGAGGGTGAGATACGTCGATCCATTGCGAGGCGGCAATTATCCGGTCAGTCCAGCAAGTACCGGATTCTGTGCAGTAAGGAAGTACAGTCGCTGATCCGGCAGGATCCACTGATGAACAGCTGCAGCTATGTTCTGGAAACGGGAGGAGATTATACAATTGAATCTCTGCCTGTTTCAGACAAATGAAAAACGGATTATCTGAAATAACAGGCCTGACACAGCACGACAGACATGAATCTGTGTGCTGAAATGATTCAGCGCCAAATACATACTTTAGTTCCCGGAAAGGAGACTGTCCTCTGGATGAGACGAATAACACAAGAAATTCCTCAGGAAGTGATTCTGGAGGAAAAAGAAGCCATGGAGCGGGTACGCACCATGGAAGGACGGCCTGCCAGTTATTATATCGTGACATATGGCTGTCAGATGAATGCACATGACAGTGAGAGTATCGAGGGAATGCTTCAGGAAATGGGTCTGACCGGTGCTCCGGACCGGACCTGCGCAGATTTTGTCATTTTCAATACATGCTGCGTGCGGGACAACGCTGAACGGCGTGCTCTGGGAAATGTAACCTGGCTGAAAGAACTCAAGAAAACCAATCCGGATCTGCGTGTGGCAGTATGTGGCTGCATGATTCAGGAACCCGGGATGGCGGATCAGATTCTGAGAACCTATCCGTTTATCGATCTTGCCTTCGGTACTCATAACCTGTACCACTTTCCAACTCTGTTTGAGCAGATGGTCAAAAAACAGCGCCGGGTGATCGAAGTGTTGCAGGACGATTTTGGAAATGTTCCGGAAGAATTACCAATTGTCCGAAGCAACGCTTTTCAGGCTTATATCACCATCATGTATGGATGCAACAACTTCTGTTCCTACTGTATTGTTCCCTCTGTTCGCGGACGGGAACGTTCAAGAGAGCCCGGCCGGATTCTCGAGGAAGCAGAAGCACTGCGTAGGGATGGCGTAAAGGAAATCATGCTGCTCGGGCAGAATGTGAATTCCTACGGTCTTGACCGGGAAAATGGAATGACATTCCCTCAGCTGCTTGCTGAAATTGACCGCATTGGTATTGAACGGATTCGTTTCATGACTTCCCATCCAAAGGATCTCTCCGTAGAACTGATGGACGTAATGGCAAAAGGAACACACATCTGTCCGCAGCTTCATCTTCCGGTTCAGCACGGGAACAACCGGATTCTCAAATCGATGAATCGCCGTTATACCAGGGAGACCTATCTTGAAAAAGTTCAGATGCTGAGAGACCGTATTCCGAATATCAGCCTGAGCACAGACCTTATCGTAGCCTATCCCGGAGAAACGGAAGAGGAGTTCCTGGATACCTGTTCACTGGTGGAAACGGTCCGCTACGACAGTGCTTTTACATTTATCTACTCTCCACGGACAGGAACGCCTGCAGCAAAAATGCCGGGGCAGATTGATTCGGAAACCGCTTCGGCCAGGATCCAGAAACTGATTGCCATTCAGAAGGAGATCACTGCGGAAAAATTCCGTGATTATATCGGCCAGACCCATCAGGTGCTGGTGGATGGTCCCTCAAGACGTGATCCCCGACAGATGTCAGGAAAGAACGAATATAATATTACAGTCAACTTTGATGGAAACCCCGGAATGATCGGGCAGATTCTTCCGGTTACCATTACAGAGTCCCGGGAGACCACTCTCCGGGGAACCGCTGCGGAGGCAGAACATGACAGAGATCATTGATGTAGTAGAAAAAACACGGGAATTGGGGGAGGCTATCGTAGCTTCGGAAGCGTTTCGCGAGATGCAGCTGGCTGAGGCAGAGGCCGGAAACGATCCGGCAGCTGCTCAGCTGGAACAAAGTATCAATGAAACCATCAGCATTCTTCGGTCGGAATTATCGGAAGAGCAGAGACAGGAAGTCTCCACACAGCTCGAAGCCCTGAAGCAGAGTCTTGCCTCCCTTCCGGTAATAGAACGTCGTGACCGGGCAAGAGAAAGCTTTTCCCGTCTCATGGAACAGGTTAATAACGTCCTGCAGTTTACCATTACCGGTGAGATTTCTGTGCTGAACAGCTGCAGCGGAAACTGCAGCTCCTGTGGAGGATGCAGATAAAACCGGACTGGTACAGCCGATATGAGGCAGACTTAAAAAGGCAGACAGCAGAGTCTGCTCTGTTGTCCTGACTGAAAGGATGGATGAAATGGCTGATTTTACGCCGATGATGCGTCAGTATCTGAGGATGAAGACCCGCTATCCGGGCATGATCATGTTCTTCCGGCTGGGCGACTTCTATGAGATGTTCTTTGAGGATGCGCTTTTTGCCTCCCGAGAACTGGATCTGACTCTGACGGGCAAATCCTGCGGCATGACGGAACGAGCTCCCATGTGCGGCGTTCCGTTTCACAGTGCGGATACATATATCAACCAGCTGATTGAACGAGGCTATAAGGTGGCCATCTGTGAACAGCTGGAGGATCCCGCTACGGTCAAGGGACTGGTCAAGCGGGGTGTCATCCGTGTGGTAACGCCGGGAACAGTCATTGAATCATCCATGCTCGATGAGCATAAAAACAACTATATACTTTCCGTCTGCGTAGACGGTACAAAAGCAGGTCTTGCATTTGCGGATGTTTCGACGGGAGAATTTTATGCCTATGAGATCGAAAGATTCGTGCAGAACCTTCCGGATGAACTCATCCGAATCGAACCGAAGGAAATTATCAGTAACACCTCTCTTCCTGAGGGAATGACCGATCTGCCGTATTCCGTCGAGAATTCTGTCTCTTTCCGCCTGCAGAAGGCAACAGGACTCCTGACCAGCCACTTTCACGTCTCCTCACTGGAGTCATTCGGGATTCAGGACCTGCCTCTGGCAATCCGTGCAGCAGGCGCTCTCATGAATTATCTGATGGAAACCCAGAAAAATGCTCTTGAACATATGACGGGGATTGATCGGTACTACAATCGCAAGTACATGATTCTGGACCGCACGGCAAGACGTAACCTGGAACTGTGTGAAACCATGCGGACGCATCAGAAAAAAGGTTCGCTCCTTGATATTCTCGATCATACCTGTACCGCTATGGGTTCAAGAACGCTGCGCGGCTTTATCGAGCAGCCATTTGCTGTCCGAACTGATATTGAAGCCCGGCTTGATGCAGTGGAGACCTTTGTCCAGAATGAAATTGATACCGACGCCATCCGTGCCGAACTCTCTGAAGTGTATGATATTGAACGTCTTCTGAGCCGGATTGCCTACAGAACCATCAATCCGAGAGACTGTCTGGCTCTGCTGGGTTCGCTTTCTCATGTACCGGTTATTCAGAACCGGCTTGCTTGCCTGAGTAACACAGGCCTGATCAGTGAATGGCGGGGGGAACTGACTCCGCTCGATTCAGTGACAGACCGAATTGCTGCAGCAATCGATCCGGATGCACCCGCCCTGATCAGCGAGGGACATGTAATTCGCGCCGGCTATTCGAAAGAGCTGGACAAACTCCGAGAGGCCGCGACGAATGGCCGTCAATGGATCGCCGATCTCGAGGCTAAAGAACGCGAGCAGACAGGCATCAAGAACCTGAAGATCCAGTACAACCGTGTTTTCGGTTATTATATTGAAGTAACCAAATCTTTTTTTGATCTGGTTCCCATGCGCTATACGCGCAAGCAGACGCTGGCCAATTCTGAACGCTTTACAACGCCGGAACTGCATGAAATTGAGGAAACCGTCCTGGGTGCACAGGAGCGGGCCGGAAGACTTGAACAGAGCCTGTATTCAGACATCAGAGATTTTCTGATTTCAAAGATACCGGAAATCCGCCGGATTGCTGTGGCACTCAAGACACTGGATGCTACCGTTTCACTGGCTGTTGCAGCAGCAAGGAATCAGTATGTGCGGCCGGAGATCACGGAGAACGGTGAAATAACCATCACCGCAGGACGGCATCCGGTTGTCGAGGCCAGCATGCGGGGGGAGGATCAGTTTGTTCCGAATGATACCTGTCTTGACAAGGAAGACAACCGGATGATCATCATCACAGGTCCCAACATGGCAGGTAAAAGTACCTATATGAGACAGATCGCCCTGATCACGCTCATGGCACATGTAGGTAGTTTTGTTCCGGCAGAAAGTGCCAGAATCGGACTGGTCGACCGTATCTTTACCCGAGTTGGCGCATCAGATGATCTGGCCAGCGGTCAGTCAACATTCATGGTTGAAATGAATGAGATGTCCAACATTCTGCGGAATGCTACACCTAATTCGCTGATTCTCCTTGATGAAATCGGCCGGGGAACCAGCACTTTTGATGGCCTTTCCATTGCATGGTCCGTTGTAGAGTATCTGGTGGACAAGACCAGAGTCGGTGCAAAAACACTGTTTGCCACCCACTATCATGAACTGAGCGAACTGGAAGGCCATCTGGACGGTGTAGTGAATTATCAGATCACGGTTCTTGAGCGAGGAAACAGTATTCTGTTCCTGAGAAAAATTGAACGCGGCGGTGCAGACAAAAGTTTCGGTATTCATGTGGCCCAGCTGGCTGGTTTGCCGAAGCCGGTTGTCATGCGCGCCAGGGAAATTCTGGCCCGCATCGAAGCCAATCAGACTGATCAGAACAGAATCGGTTCCAACATTCTGGGAACAGAGATTGCGCCGAAACAGGTTAACATGTTTGATGCCCCTGCTATGGATCTGATGGAGGAAATTCAAAATCTGGATGTCATGTCCATGACGCCCATTGATGCACTCAACATGCTTTTCCTGCTCAAGGAGAAAGCCAGACGGGCATAACAGTCATCAGGGAAGGGGAAGAATATATGGAAGACAGACCGATTCAGCGGCTTGATGATTCGCTGATAGGGAAGATTGCAGCCGGCGAAGTGGTGGAAAATCCAGCCAGTGCCATTAAAGAAATGGTCGAAAACAGTCTGGATTCGGGAGCCAGAGCGATCACGGTAGAAATCCGGGACGGTGGAATCTCATTTATCCGCGTAACGGATAATGGCCGTGGAATCAGAAGCAAAGATATCAGAATGGCTTTTGAACGTCATGCAACCAGCAAAATCGTCTCAACGGAGGACCTGTTCCACCTCGCTACACTGGGATTCCGCGGAGAGGCACTGGCCTCTATTGCTGCTGTATCAAAGCTGACACTGACGACTCATCGGACAGGGGAAAGCATAGGAACACGCACAGTTAATGAAGGCGGTATCATCCGGGAAATCACAGAGGCTGCAGCGCCTCAGGGTACGACAATTGTGGTACGGGATCTGTTTTTTAATACACCAGTCCGGTTGAAGTTTCTCAAAAAGCCAACCACGGAGGCGGCGAAGGTCGCAGATGTTCTTCAGAAACTGATTCTCTCCCGCCCGGATATCTCCATTCGCCTGATTTCCAACGGCAAACAGGTTTACAGCAGTTCGGGAAACGGCGATCTGCGAAACGCGGTATTCTGTGTATACGGCCGCGAAACTGCAGAAAACATGGTTAAGGTTCACGCGGAGGGAGCCCTTTCTGTTGACGGACTGATTGGGGTCGGGCAGGAAGCCCGGGCTAACCGTGCGAGACAGACCTTCATTGTCAACGGCCGCAGCATTCGCTCCCCGTTGCTTTCCCAGGCGCTTGAGGACGGTGTCAGGGAACGGTATACCATCGGACACTATCCAATCTGTGTGCTCCATCTGAAAATGCCGGCAACACTGGTCGATGTGAATGTCCATCCGAACAAACTCGAAGTCCGCTTCAGTGATGAGAACCTTGTATATCAGAAAGTTTCCGAGGCAGTAGCCGGCGCCTTTTCCACTTCCACCCTGAGCGGTGCACCGGAAATGACGGAGTCGAGGAATACCCGTCCGGAACCGGTTTCAATGAAGGTCATACGAATGGATGCCGAGGGGGGAAACCCGGAAGCAGCTATTCGTGAAAATAAGTCAGAACCTGTTCCTGTAGCGGCAGACCGCTCAGCTGCTGCACCGGCTAAGCATCCGACAGCAGAACAGCGAGCATCCAATTCTTCGGAGTCATCCGGGTTCATTATCGGCACAGAAAAGGTATCTTCCTTTGTAAAACCTTCTCCGTTTTTCGAGACTCCCGGAAGAACAGATGCTCCAAAGCTGCATCCAGAAGAGAGTAAGGTTTCCTCTGATTCAGAGTTCAACAGCAGGGAAAAACAGCCGGAGAATACTGCTTTGAATAATCTGTCACCTGCACAGGATGATATGGATTTTGCATCGGTGGTAACGAATTATTTCGGCGCAAATATCCGGCCGAATACAGGCAGCCTGATATCAGAAACAGAAGATTCCACACTTACGAAACAAGAACTGGCTGATGTAAAGGCACTGTATATGGAAAATCCGGCACCGCAGCCGGTTGAAGCAGTTCAGACAACTTTTATTCAGCCAGCAGAGAAGATGGAGGAAAAGGATGCTTTTGCCGGATATGAATTGATCGGCGTTGCTTTTGATACCTATATTCTTCTTCAGAATAAAAAACAGATCCTGCTGATCGATCAGCACGCAGCACATGAACGGATTCTGTATGAGAAACTGATGCGTGAAGTGGACATCGGAGGCGGATCACAGCTGCTTCTGGTTCCTCTTGTGGTGCATGTGACTCCTCAGGATGCCATAAAACTGGAAACGTACAAAGAGGAAATCCGGGCAGCCGGATATGATATTGAACCGTTTGGCGAAACAGACTACCAGATCCGGGCAGTTCCAAATGTGCTTGGACAGCCGGAAACACAGGCCGCATTTCTTGAGATGGTAGACCATCTGGGCGAGCTTCGGGTTCTGAGCACTCGTCAGAAGAGGCGGGATGCCATCCTGCAGATGGCCTGTAAGAAGGCGGTAAAGGGCGGCGACAAGCTTTCTGAATCCGAAATATCTTCCCTTCTGAAAGAAATGCAGAAAACAGGTGCACCGCCGACATGTCCTCACGGACGTCCGCTGGTAGTCATTCTCACTCGAACTGAAATTGAAAAGAAATTCCGCAGAATCAATGATTAGCAGTCAGAAAAAACCGCCAGTCCTGGCGGTCGTCGGGCCGACGGGATCCGGAAAATCGGATCTGGCCATTACATTAGCTAAAAAGCTTGGAAATGCTGAAATCGTTTCCATGGATTCAATGCAGGTTTATCGTGGCCTTGATATCGGAACAGCAAAACTGACACCGGATGAGAGACAGGGCATTCCGCACCACATGCTGGATGTGGCAGAACCGGAATCAGTGTATACCGTTTCTGATTACTGCCGGGATGCCCGGACCTGTATGGATGCACTGATTTTTCAAAACAGGCTTCCAATTCTAACAGGTGGCACAGGTCTTTATCTGAATGCGCTCAGCTATGAGATGTCTATGGGGGATGAAGGTGCAGACTTGAATCTTCGCGAAACACTGAAAGAAAAGGCAGAGACGGAAGCTGGAAGAGCAGAGCTTTTTGCAAAACTCCGGGAAATCGATCCGGAAAGTGCCGGCAAACTGCATCCCAATGATGTACACCGGGT
>CACXHF010000096.1 GCA_902767305.1 uncultured Eubacteriales bacterium | reverse complement strand
AGCCTTTCAGCGCCGATGGTACTTGGCTGGAGACGGCCCGGGAGAGTAGGACGCTGCCGGATTCCAGTGAGAAACTCTGCTTATGCAGAGTTTTTTATTTATAAAATGAAAAGGAAGGCGGAATTTCCAAGAGGAAATCCCGCCTTCCTTTTCATTCCATTCTGTTACAGCATTTCCGATCTGTTTCACTGATCAGAAACATATCAGGATCTGTCTGCCGGAAGCTTCGCACGCTCTCGAATCTGTCATCAAAGAAAAAAATCAGCACTGTTGTGAAATGCCGGACCATTGTCTTTGAACAGAAGAGAGAAGAAAAGCCAGACCGGATTAACGCATACCCGCGAAGAATACCAGGAATGTGGAAAGAAGCAATGCTGCAGCGATAACGATGGCTACTACGCGCATCATCTTTTCCCGGCGCTCTTCGCGTGCACTTTTTCTGTTGCTCGACATATTTCTAATCCTCCCAAAGCAGTGATAGGTGTATTATAACACAGGATTCATCAAACAGGTACTTTATTTTTCAATTTATAGCTGCTTAAATAAAAAAACATTCCTGATCTGTGTATCAGTGACAGATTATTCTTGCTTCTACAAAAAATAGCGTTTTTTCAATCCGGAGAGGACTGATTTGCTTGTTTATTTGTTAAGAACATGTTAAAATATCGTAAAATATTTAACAGAACCTTAATCCTATTTTTTCATCCAGCTTCCATTTTTAGACAAATTCAGGACGACATATACCGCCAGACAGTTTATACTCTGATAGAAATGTATACATCAGTCACAATACATACTATGTTAAGATCATTGATTGGACGGTGCTTGGTCATGAGAGAAACAAGAAGCTTAGGTGCACTTTTGGCATCATTGTTATGCGCGCTCGCAGTGATCACCATGATGCCCCTTCCGGCATATGCACAGGATCCGGGGCAGAAAGTCGTTCGAGTCGGATGGTATGATTCATCTTTCTGCTATTTGGATGAGTATGGGAGACGCTGCGGTATCGACATCGAATATCAGGAAAAGATTTCCGCGTATACAGGCTGGACATTTGAATATGTGGAAAACAGTTGGTCGAACCTGTTCCAGATGCTTAAAGACGGAGAAATTGATCTGCTGAGTGATGTCTCCTATAAGCCGGAGAGGACGGAATTCATGTTCTTCCCTGATCTGCCTATGGGTTCGGAGGCTTACTATATCTATATTGACGCGGAAAACCGGGAGATTACAGCGGATAATCTCTCTTCCTTCAACGGAAAACGCATTGGCGTCAATGTAGGCAGCATCCAGGAGGGCTTCCTCAAAGACTGGGCGGAAAGAAACGGACTGAACATCGAAATTGTTCCGATGGATTTGAGTGAGTCGGAATCCCTGGACATGCTTACGCGGGGAGAAATTGACGGATACACAACTGTCTACTCCTTCGGCTCTGAGCAAAAAATTGTTCCTGTCTCCAGAGTCGGCGCATCAGAGTATTTCTATGCCGTTAATAAAAACCGACCAGACCTGCTTGCTGAGTTAAATATGGCTTTGTCAGGAATCCAGGATGAAGATCCTGATTTCAGACAAAGAATACGTGAAAATAATAATTATAATACCAATACAAATATCTATCTGACACCGGCGCAGGAGGACTGGCTGAAAAAGCACGGCCCGATCCGCATCGGATATCGGGACGATTCTCTGCCATTCTGTGATACTGACAATGAAACTGGAGAACTGACCGGTGCACTGGGGGACTATCTGACACATGCGGCAAACCATCTGAGACGTTACAACATCCAATTTTCGACACGTCCCTATGCCTCTACCGAAGCTGCTCTGAACGCTATGAAGGCCGGAGAGATTGACTGCATATTTCCCGTTAATCTGAGCTCCCACGACGCAGCCGAACTGAATGTGCGGGTAACAGCACTGGCGATGAAGACCGAGATGAACGTAGTCATGCGCGCTTCCGATCTGCGGAGTCTTTCACGTGACAGCAAGATTACCTTTGCAGTTCATACCAATGATCTGAACATAGAAACATTTATTATGGACAAGTATCCTGCGTCCGACAGGAAAAGCTTCAAAGACGGCAAAGCATGCTTTGGTGCGGTCGCTTCCGGTGATGCGGACTGCATTCTTGTCAGCGCTTACAGAATGCCCGCCATGGAGGAGATCATGACTACATCCCGGCTCTTCTCCATACCAACCGGCGAGACCATGCCTCTTTCTTTTGCGGTAAACAGGGCAGACAGAGAGCTTTATTTCATACTGAACAAAACGGCTGTCACAACAACAAGCGATGATATGGACTCAGCGCTGGCCTCCTATATGCGCGCCAATCAGAAGATTTCCCTTGCGAAGTTTCTGAAAGATCACTGGCTCGTTGTCATGCTTGTGCTGAGTGCAGTGTTCTCGATTATTATTGTTCTTCTGATGCAGAAACTGAAAGCGGAACGGACAGCAAACGAGCAGAAACGGCTGTTGAAAGAAGCAGAGAAAATCGCAGAGCTGAAACAGACCATCGCCTCACTCCTGGATAACATGCCCGGCATGAACTTCACCAAGGATGCTAAAACCGGTATGTATCTGGCGTGCAACCAGGATTTTGCAAAATATGCGCATAAAGAAAAAACAGAAGATGTCATCGGTCTTACTTCTGCGGAAATCTTTGATGAAAAAACTGCTGCCAAGTTTGATGAGGAGGACAGAATTGCCCTTTCCATGGACACACCATACATCTTCGTTGAAGACGTACCGGATGCCAACGGAAACCTGCACCAGCTCCAGACCACCAAACTCAAGTACACGGATGCCTCCGGCCGTCAGTGTGTACTGGGCATCTGCCAGGACATGACGGATATGGTTAGAATCCAGCGTGAAATTGCCACGTCCAAGGAGGCTTATGAGAAGGCCAGGAGAACCGGTATCATCTATACCCACATTGCCCAGACACTGGCACGCAGTTACACGGATCTGTACTATGTCAATCTGGAGACAGAGGAATATATCGAATACCGGACAAACGATAAGCATAACGCTTTAACCGAAGCCCGACGCGGCTGGCACTTCTTTGAGGAATGCCAGATCGAAGTGAATGAATTTGTCTATCCCGAAGATCGTGTCAAATTTTCCCAGGCGATGGAACGCAAAACGCTTCTGGCTGCCTTGGAAAAAAACAATACCTTTATGATGCATTACCGTCTGCTTTCAGAAAATGGGCCGACTTTCGTCAGCATGAAGGTTTCCCGCATGGAAGACGATGAACGCTTCATCATCATTGGAATTGCAAATGTTGATGATGAGGTAAAGCAGCGCCTTGCGCTGGAACGCGTGAAGGAGGAGCAGATTTCCTACGCCCGACTCAGTGCGCTCGCCGGCAACTTTATTGGTCTCTATTCCGTTATTCCTGATACAGGTCACTATCACGAATACAGCGCGACAAGCAGCTTTAAGGATCTTGCCAGTCCCAAGGAGGGAACAGATTTCTTTGCCGATTCCAGAAAACAGGTGCGCCTTGTAATCTATCCGGATGATCAGAACCGCCTCCTTGAAATGCTGACAAAAGAGAACATACTGGCAGAAATCGAACGTCATGGAATCTTTTCTGTCAGTTATCGCCTCATGCTGAATGGAAAACCACGCCATGTGCAGCTCCGGGCGGCCCTCATTGAGGAAAAGGAAGGTCTCCGCCTGATTGTGGGCGTCAGCGATATCGATGCGCATGTCCGGCAGGAAGAGGAATATGAGAGACGCCTTGCGCAGGCTCAGCGGGAAGCAAACCTTGATGTGCTGACAGGTGTTAAGAACAGACATGCTTACCTTGAAACAGAAGAGCGTCTGGATTCTCAGATTGCAGAACATCGTGTATCGGACTTTGCCATTGTCATTCTTGATGTGAACGACCTGAAAAAGGTCAATGATACAGCCGGACATAAAGCAGGTGACCATTATCTTCAGGATGCCTGTCGGATTATCTGCAGCATATTTAAACGCAGTCCCATTTTCCGCATTGGCGGAGACGAATTTGTTGCCGTTATTCAGGGAGCGGATTATGACTGCATCGAAGAGCTGATCGGAAAGATGAAGGATCACAACACAAAAGCGATTCTTACAGGCGGGATTGTCATTGCCTGCGGCATGTCAAAATACAACGGCGACACCGGAGTAGCGCTTGTATTTGAACGTGCAGACCAGAATATGTATGAAAACAAGAGCGACTTGAAAAACAAATCCGAAAAAAGATGAAAAAGCAACTGTCTACAGAGCTGGAAAAGATTTCCTCATAACGGGCGACCGGCACATAGCCATGGTTCCGGCATGGGCGAGCAATGACAGAAAAACGGAACTCTGAGATTTTTAAGGGGTGAACAGGGAGATGTTATCAGGAAACGCAGGGGTCTATCGCATGCGAAAGACTGTAGTTCTACTGATGATTATTGCCACAGCATTTTCCATATGGATGCCTTTCGACGCCAACGCGCAAAAAAACAGAAAGACAGTTCGTGTCGGATGGTATGATTCAGCTTTTCACCATACGGATCAGTTTGGAAGACGCTCCGGCTACGGCTATGAATACCAGCAGCGGATCGCCACCTTTACCGGCTGGGATTATGAATATGTGGAAGGCAGCTGGTCGGAACTGCTGGAGAAGCTGATGGCGGGGGAGATCGACCTGCTCAGCGATGTGTCCTATACAGAAGCACGCGCAGAAAAGATTCTCTATTCCGCTTTGCGCATGGGATCAGAGGACTATCATGTCTTTATCTCTCCTGACAATACAGAGATAAAACCGGATGATTTCTCTTCCCTTGACGGAAAGCTTGTCGGCGTTAATAAAAACAGCATTCAGGAACAGCTCTTTATCGATTGGTGTGAGAACTATGAAGTTCACCCGAATATTGTGGAGCTGACGGTCAAAACGCCGGAACTGCTTGCCATGCTGGACAGGGGAGAGATTGATGCACTTGTAACACTGGATACCTATGGAAACACCGCAGACGTGCTTCCCATATGCAAAGTGGGCTTTGCAGAATCCTTCTTCGGTGTGAATAAGAACCGACCGGATCTCAAGCGTGAGCTGGACGTTGCCATGAACCGCATCATGGACGACAATCGGAATTTCAATGAGGAGATGACCTCAAAGTATCACAAAGCAAGCGGACTTACCGGTTTTCTGACCCAGGATGAACTGACCTGGTTTCATTCTCACGGCACCATCCGCGTGGGGTATCTAACAGATTATCTTCCTTTTTGCGCTTTTAACGAGAAGACGCAGTCCGTTGAGGGTGCTCTGTCAGATATCCTGAACTTTGCACAGACCTGCGAGAAGAATGCGGTTTTCCACTTTGAAACTGTTGGTTATCCGTCTTCTGAAGAGGCGGTACAGGCTCTCCTCCGCGGTGAGATCGACTGCATGTTTCCGATTAACCTCAGCTCCTACGACGGTGAACAGCTTGGCATTATCATTACAGACCCTTATGTATCTACGGAGCTGTACGCAGCAGTACGGGCCGCAGACCGGAAAGGAATATCACCGGAGCAGCCCATGACTGTTGCACTCACTCACGGTAATCTGGACTTTGAAACATTTTTGAAGGATCATTTTCCCGACTGGAAGATCCGCTTTTATAATGGAAGAGAAGAAGGATTCAAGTCCGTGGCCGACGGTGAGACGGACTGCGTCCTGATTAACAATTATCGTCTCATCCAAGTGAAAGAACTGTACGAAAAATACAACCTTTTCCCCCTTGCAACCGGCAGAGATATGGACTATTCCTTTGCCGTCAGGAGAGATGACGATTGTCTGTATTCTATTCTCAATAAAATCAGTCGTCTCATCCCGACATCGCTGATCAATTCTTCCCTGACATCCAATTCCTACGTGACCGAGCGTGTGTCCCTTAAAAGCTTTTTACGGGATAATATGGTCGGTGCATT
>CACXHF010000095.1 GCA_902767305.1 uncultured Eubacteriales bacterium | reverse complement strand
TCCGTGCTTTTTTCAAGGTTATCGTTCCCAACATTCTTACAGGCATTACCGTATCCAGTCTGCTGGCGGTCGGCCTTCTGTTTGGCGATTACGTCATCATCCGCAATCTGTCCAGCACCAATGTGAACAACATGCAGAAATTCCTCTACCAGGCCATGAAACGCTCCAGCACCGAAGCCTCCGCGGTATTTGTTGTCATTATGCTGATTACCTTTGCCATTACCGCCGTCGTGCTGACGCTGCAGAACCGGAGCACGCTTGAAAAAATCAGAAACGGAGGACATTAAACCATGTCTTACATCCGATTTGAAAAAATCAACAAATTCTTTGGCACCAACCACGTGCTCAAGGACATTGACCTGGATGTGGAAAAAGGACAGCTGGTCACACTGCTGGGTCCCTCCGGATGCGGCAAGTCCACCCTGCTTCGATGCCTCGCCGGCCTTGAGCAGGTAACCAGCGGTCACATTTATCTGGACGGACAGGATATCACCGATGTTATTCCCCGCAGGCGCGGTATCGGTATGGTTTTCCAGCAGTACTCGCTGTTCCCCAACATGACCGTAAAGGATAATGTGGCCTATGGTCTGAAGCTGAAAAAGCTGCCAAAGCCGGAAATCAGCCAGAAAGTGGAACAGATGCTTGATATTGTGGGTCTGAGCGACAAAATCAGCCAGTATCCTGCCCAGCTCTCCGGCGGTCAGCAGCAGCGCGTTGCCCTCGCCCGGGCTATGGTTACCGCCCCGAAGGTTCTGCTGCTGGATGAACCGTTGAGCGCTATTGACGCCCTGCTGCGTAAAAACCTGCAGATCGAAATCCGCCGGATTCAGCAGCAGCTCGGCATCACAACCATCTTCGTCACCCATGATCAGGATGAAGCCATGGTCATGTCAGATATGATTCACCTGTTCCACGACGGGAAAATCGAGCAGTCCGGAACGCCTGAGCAGATCTATACTCACCCGGCCACCAAATTTGCCGCAACCTTTATCGGCAACTACAATCTGCCTTCCACCGCAGAGTTCAACCGGATTTTCCACTCAGACATTTCCGGCAGTGATGTGGCAGTTCGTCCTGAAATCGTTATCCTCAGCCGGAAACCGGCCGAACAGGACGCCGGTCATCTGACCGCAGAAGGCAGAATTACCGGCTATATCTCTCACGGAAATCTGATCCGTTTCACCGTGGATTTCGACGGCCTCTCCATGAATGCCGATGTCGTCTATAAGAATCAGATGGATTTCACCCAGGGCGATACAGTCTTTGCCACGATCCGGAAAGACCTGGTTGTCAGCCTGTAACAATTTAGCCGTGTGCTGTGCACACGGCTTTTTCTTTCCTATGCCAGTTACGTTCTGCTCCGGTACAGGCAGTCCGGCTGATCGCACCGTGTACAGTCATGCAGTGTGGAAACAGTACAGGGCTTCCCGGAAAGCACGATGCGGTACATCATGGACTTTGCAGGAAAAAGCACGCCGTGTTCCGTAATACCCGCAAACGGAACGGACGGATGCAGCAGATGAAAGTCAGCCTGCAGTGTTTCTGCAGAAAGATGAACCCGGGGTTCCAGTCTCTCGGCCATATAAAGATGCTCTGACAGCAGTTCCCTCTGCAGGAATCCGGCCATCTGCCGGTCCATCTGAAACAGCATCTCATCACACAGCGTATTCAGCAGACTTCCCAGAACATACCTTTCCTGCCGGAACAGCGCAGTAACCTGCTCTTCCGGATCTTTTCCCAGAGTCAGGAAAACCGTAAGTGTGCGAGGAGCATTCCGGACACTTATCCCGCAGGGCGTCATCGTTTTTCTGAGCAGCCGGAGCGCCGGTTTCCATTCCGCTTCAAAAGCGGTCCTGCACGGTTCAGTCGTGCACTGCAGCCAGGAAAACACCTCATTCCTCTCTGGATTCAGGTTGAACCGTCCGGCATCGTAAATCATTTGTTTTTCCATCGCTGTCCCACCCATCTGGCAGCCGCAGCCGCCCGATGATCCGCACAGGCCAGCTGCAGTTTTTTCCGTAGCTCTTCATCGAATCTTGCTCCGCAGATCAGCAGATCAAACTGATCCCGGATTCCCATCTCAAGCGCCATCCGGTGCAGCTGCCCGGCTGCTCCGGCATCCTCTGCAGAAAAGGCGGTGACAATCACAAAGCGGATTCCCTGTTCAGCCACAGCATTCAGAAACTGTGCTGCAGGAACCTCTGCACCAAGATCCAGCACAGGGATTCCCCATGCACGAAGGAGCATCCAGATGAAATTCCGGCCGGTATCACAGGGATTCCCCACAAGGCTTCCACAGCAGGCCACCGGCGTCCCATTTCCCGCCAGTGCACAGGCTGCCTGCGCTGTCACGGTCAGCTGAGAGAATGGTACAGTTCCCTCAAGACACTGAACCGTCAGTTCCTCAAGCAGTTCATCCCGGACCTGGCGGAGATAAACGAGCATTCCCTGCCTGCAATACAGTTCCACGGCGGACCGGTCTCCCCGAAGCAGAGCATCCCGGAGATGCTCCCGTTTTTCTGCCCGATCCGTCTCTGTTTTCTCTGTGATCATCGTTTCCCGCCTGTCTGCATTTTCTCTGTATGAAACAGAAGAAAGCCTGTTGCACTGTGACAAATTTAAGGGTATTATAGTTAAGCAATCTGCCTCTGTCAAGAAACCTTTTTGGGTGCAGAATGCTTTTCAAGTTGACAAAGAGCACAGGTTGTGATATATACGTATTGGATAAATTTACTATTTGTCTCTGTCTTTACTGAACACGGGAAAGAGCGGGAACAGACGGGAATGCCCGGAAAGGAGTCTGCCATGCGGGAAGAACAGCTGCTCAGCGTCGGCATTGACATCGGTACCTCCACAACACAGTGTGTTTTCAGTCTGCTGACCCTGAGCAATACCGCTTCGGCTTTTTCCGTCCCACGCATCCGTATCACAAAGAAGGAAATCCTGTACCGTGCTCCGCTGGTGCTCACCCCGCTGCTCAGCAGCGATACCATCGATGCGGAAGCACTTGAGAAAATCGTCCGGGAAGCGTATCTGTCGGCAGGAATTTCTCCGGCGGATATCCGTCTGGGGGCTGTCATCATTACCGGGGAAACAGCCCGCAAAGCCAATGCCAGAGCCGTCACGCAGGCGCTTTCCCGTCTTGCCGGTGATTTTGTCGTAGCAACTGCCGGTCCCTCGCTGGAGAGCATTCTGGCAGGACGCGGCTCCGGTGCTGCAGATCTTTCGCTGCGCAGAGGCCGTCGTGTGCTGAATCTGGATATCGGCGGCGGCACAACCAATATGGCACTGTTTTCCGGAGGGAATCCGGTCGCTGACGGCTGTCTCAATCTGGGCGGACGTCTGCTCCGCTTTCATCCGGACATGCATACAGTGCTCTCCTTTACGCCTGCCATGGAACAGATTGCCCTCGATACAGGAATTGTTCTTCGCCCGGACACGCCTCTCCCGGACGGCGGGCAGGAGCGTCTGGCTGAACGAATGGCACAGGTGCTGGAGGAAGCTGCCTGTCTGCGTCCCCGCACGGCACTATACCGGGCACTGGTAGTAGAGCACGAACTGCCGGAAAATCCGGAGGCGGAACTGTTCACCTTCTCCGGCGGCGTGGCCGACTGTATTTACGGTTTCTCCGGAGACAGTTCACGGTTCTGCGATATGGGTGAGGCTCTGGGACGTGCAGTTGCCAGATCCCTCTTTTTCGAAAAGCAGCGTGTCCTTTTCCCGGCTGAAACCATTCATGCCACCGTAATCGGGGCTGGCGCATACAGTGTTGCCGTTTCAGGGAGCACCATTCAGTTCAGCGGCATTCAGTTTCCCCTTCCGTCTCTGCCCGTTGCCAATGTCCCCTTTACCTCCGCAGAGGATATCCCTGGACTCGCTGATGCCATTGCGAATCAGCTTCGGATCTTCGACGGCGAATGCGCCCTGTACATGCAGGGAATTCCATCCCCGTCCTGGGCAGAAATCACTGCAGCTGCACGTGAAATTGCCTCTGCCATGCAGCACTGCTCCCCCAAGGTGCTGATTCTTCGCGAGGATATGGCCAAAGCACTCGGGCAGGCACTCTCGCGGTGCTGGCCGAAGGGAACGCCGTTTCTCTGTCTGGACGGCATTGAACTGATGTACGGAGATACCGTCGACATCGGCGAACCCCTGAGCGGCGGGCGGGTCGTTCCCGTCATAGTCAAAACATTTGCTTTTTCACAGGATACAGGGAGGAACTAACATGCGGCTCAGCGTTACATTAGGCGGCCATACCTATTCGTTCCGGGAAGTCCGGGAGGTCATGGGAAAGGCCAACGATGAAAAATCCGGTGACCGTCTGGCTGGTGTTGCAGCAGAATCGCCTCAGGAACGGGTCGCAGCCCGTGT
This sequence comes from uncultured Eubacteriales bacterium, assembly GCA_902767305.1. Classification (GTDB taxonomy): domain Bacteria; phylum Bacillota; class Clostridia; order Christensenellales; family Aristaeellaceae; genus Ventricola. The sequence continues at coordinate 2,209 of CACXHF010000095.1, read as the reverse complement.
GGTGCTCAGTAATCTGACGGTGAAAGATATCTGTGAGCACCCGGCCGTCCCCTACGAAAAGGACGAGGTTACCCGACTGATTCTGGATGATCTGAACACCACCATCTACCACCGCTACCAGGATATGACCATCGGGGCGCTGCGGGAGCATATTCTCTCCGCCCCGCCGGAAGAACTGGCCGTGATGCGCCGCGGCCTCTCCAGTGAAGTCATCGCGGCAGTCTGTAAGCTGATGAGCAATCTGGACCTGATCTATGCTGCTCGGAAAATGCGTGTTACAGCTACCTGCGTTACGACCATCGGCGAGGAGGGAACCCTGAGTGCCCGCCTGCAGCCGAATCATCCGACTGACGATGTGGAAGGGATTACCGCCTCTACCCTTGAAGGCCTCACATACGGCGTCGGGGACGCGGTTATCGGCCTCAACCCCGTGGATGCCTCCACCGAAAGCGTCAAAGCAATCCTGAACCGGTTTGCCGAACTGAAAAGCAGGTATGATATTCCCACGCAGATCTGCGTACTGGCTCACGTGACTACCGGAATGGAAGCCGTCCGCCAGGGTGCTCCCTGCGACCTGATCTTTCAGAGCATTGCCGGATCGGAAAAAGGCAATGCCGCATTCGGCATCAGCAATGCGATGATCGCCGAGGCGAAGGACCTCATGGCAAGAGAGGGAACCAGTCACGGTCCAAATCAGCTGTATTTTGAAACAGGCCAGGGCAGCGAGCTTTCAAGTGATGCACACAATGGATGGGATCAGGTCACCATGGAAGCGCGGTGCTACGGCTTCGCCCGGCATTTCAGCCCCTTCCTGGTCAATACGGTGGTCGGCTTTATCGGTCCTGAATACCTGTATGATAACCGGCAGTTTATCCGGGCGGGTCTTGAAGACCATTTCATGGGTAAGCTCCACGGCCTGCCCATGGGCTGCGACTGCTGTTATACCAATCACATGCGTGCAGATCAGTATGACAATGAAAATCTGGCCGTTCTCCTGGCCGCCGCGGGCTGTAATTACTTTATGGGTGTCCCGCACGGAGATGATGTCATGCTCAATTACCAGTCGACAGGCTATCATGACATCGCGGCTATCCGGGAAACCATGCAGCTGCGCCCCATCCCCGCCTTTGAGAAATGGATGGAAAAATGGGGGTTCTGGCAGGATGGTCATCTCGGCCCCAATGCCGGAGATGCTTCAGTGTTTCTGTAATATTTCAAAGGGAGGAATGTAAATGACCGAACAGGAGATACGTGCTGTCGTGGAGCAGGTGCTCCGTCAGCTCGGACAGGACACGCCTGCGCGGCAGAGTCCTCCTCCGGCAGAGGCCGGAGATCCCCTTCCCGACATTTCCGCCGTGGACCTGCGGCGTCAGTACCTGGTGGAGCATCCGCATGATCAGGCGGCGTTTCTGGCCATGAAGGAGCGTACCCCTGCGCGCATCGGAACCGGCCATGCCGGAGCACGCTACCGGACCGAGACCATGCTCCGTTTCCAGGCCGATCACGCAGCTGCTCAGGATGCTGTGTTTTCGGACGTTCCCGAATCCTTTCTGCAGGAAATGCACCTTCCCGTTTTCCAGACTTCCTGTGAAAACCGGGAGGAATTCCTGACCCGGCCGGACAAAGGTCGTGTATTTCCTCCGGATACTCTGAATAAAATTGCCGCCGCCGTGCCAAAGAATACCCAGGTAGTGCTCTATCTGGCAGACGGCCTCTCCTCAAGTGCTGTAACCGCCAACGCAGCCAACATCCTTCCTGTCATTCATGACGGCCTTGCCGCCGCCGGACTTCGGGTAAATGATCCGTTTTTTGTCCGGTTCGGACGTGTGGCTACGGAGGATCAGATTGGTGCCGCTACCGGCGCTGACGTGGTCTGCGTCCTGCTGGGTGAACGGCCTGGCCTGGTCACTGCAGAGAGCATGAGTGCCTATATCGCCTACCGTCCCACTGTGGGCATGGCAGAAAGCCGCCGGACAGTTCTGGCAAACATTCACCGCGGTGGAACTCCGGCTGTGGAAGCCGGTGCTCATATTGTCGATCTGATTCTCCTGATGCTTGAAAAGAAGGCCAGCGGAACGGATCTGCCGGTATAGTTTCCTACCCCGGACGGTCGGGACAAGACTGCTTACATCTGAATCTACATAAAGGAGGCGGTCCGCTTGCAGGGTGACCGTATGCCGGCCAAAGTGCTTTCCGTACGCCTGATTCC
>CACXHF010000094.1 GCA_902767305.1 uncultured Eubacteriales bacterium | reverse complement strand
TGAATATCCATTCTCTGTCTCCTCTCCGGGCCTTAGCGTCTGTCCGCCGGCACCCGTGTATCCGGTGCCGCCGGCACATGCCCGTTCCTCTGTTGTAAACGCACGGGAAGCCTTACATCCGCTCAGGTGCCTCCACCCCAATCAGGTACAGACCGGTTGCAATGACCTCTTTCACCGCACGGGTCAGCTCAAGCCGGGCAGCGGTTCCCGCAGGATCCGTCTCATCCATGATTCTGTGCTCGAAATAATACTTATTGTAAGCCTGTGCAAGCTGAGTGGTATGTCTGGTAATCATGGAAGGTTCGTTGCTTTCCATAGCCCGGCGGACCGTCTCCGGGAAACGGCTGAGGTTCATCAGGACATCCTGTGCCTCATCATCCGTTACCGCTGAATAATCCGGTTCGCTCAGGGAAAGCTCTGCCGCTTTTCTGAGCACAGAGCAGCACCGTGCATGGGTATACTGGACATACGGACCGGTTTCCCCGTCAAAATTGAGCGCCCGGTCCCAGACGAAATCGATATCTTTCATCCGGTCGTTGTGCAGATCGAAATACACGACTGCACCGATGCCTACCTGTCTGGCCACTTCATCCTTGTTTTCAAGATTCGGACTCTTGGTCTCAATGATCTCTCTCGCCTTGTCAACCGCTTTCTGAAGCAGCTCATCCAGGTAGACCACATAGCCCTCTCGGGTTGAAAGGGCACGACCCTCATAGCTGACCATTCCGAACGGCACATGTTCCATTCCTTTGTTCCAGTCGCAGCCCATCAGGTCAAGGACCTTGAAAAGCTGTCTGAAATGAAGGTTCTGCTGGTACGCCACTACATACAGACACTTGTCGAAGTGATAGGTATTGTGACGGTAAAATGCCGCCGCCAGATCGCGGGTGATGTAAAGCGTCGCACCGTCTGAACGCATGATCAGGGCAGGCGGCATCCCGTAAGGCTCAAGATTCACCACCTGCGCTCCCTGCGATTCTACCAGGAGGCCGTCTGCTTTCAGCTGCTCGATCACCGGTTCCATCTTATCCGAGTAGAAGCTTTCACCGGCATAGGAGTCAAAGCTGACCCCAAGCAGATCATACACGCGCTTTGCATCGCGAAGAGTGACCTCCTTGAACCAGGTAAAGATCTCCATCGCCTCCGGATCGCCGTCCTCAATGCGCTTGAACCAGGCACGTCCCTCATCCTCAAGAGACGGATCTTTCTCCGCCTCCTGATGGAAACGGACATAGAGGTCCACCATTCCCTGAACGCCTGCTTTTTCAACGGTTTCCCGGTCGCCCCACTTCTTGTAGGCACAGATCATCTTGCCGAACTGTGTTCCCCAGTCCCCCAGATGATTAATGCCCACCGTCGTATAACCGTTGAAATCATAAATCCGTTTGAGGCTGTTGCCGATCATCGTCGTGGAAAGATGACCGATATGGAAACGCTTCGCTATATTAATGGAAGAATAATCGAGACAGACGGTCTTTCCTTTCCCTGTTTCACTGCCGCCCCAGTGTCCCCTGGCGGCAATTACCGCTTTCAGAATGCCCTCCGCCAGATTTTTCCGGTTCAGGAAAAGGTTGAGGTATCCGCGGACGGCCTCCGCCTTCCCGCAAAGTTCCATATTCCTGACAGACTCGCACAGCTGCTCGGCAATTTTCACCGGATCTTTTCTGAATACGCGCGAGAGTCTGAAGCAGGGCAATGCATAGTCGCCAAGGGTCTTGTCCGGAGGAATTTCCAGCATTCCGGCAATCTCCTCCTGCGTCAGCGTGCAGTCCGGATAACAGTTCTTGATGCAGGCAATGAGGCTCTCGGCCGTCAACTGTCTCATATCCATGGTTCAATTTTCCTTTCTCCCGCCGGCACTTTGTCATCATGCTGAAGCTCCGGCGCTGTTCCTCATAATCCGTTCTTCCGGGTGATCGTTCACCATTGTACCGGAAAACCGGAATTTCCCGCCCTGCGGCCGGGGAATCCCGGGAGTATCCCTCTGTGTCCGTATCTATACATCAAATGGAAGAATCGCAGGCTATTTTAACAGATGTCACATGAAATGACAATTCCCCCGCCCTTGTAATTCTAATGTAAACTTTCATTTTATATCAAGTTGACATATTTCAGCCTGCATGCTATTCTATGCAGCGTCAACCTTTCGTATATACAGGGTTTACCGATTTTCAGAAAAAGGAGCTTTTTCATGTCGGATCATCGTAAAATGACCAGGGACCTCGCCATCATGGCTTTCTTTGCGGCACTGACTGCCATCTGTTCTCAGATTCAGATTCCTCTACCATATATTCCCATAAACCTGGCGCTGCTCTCCGTCCATCTGTGCGGCATCCTCCTGGGCAGCCGGCGGGCGGTCATCTCCCAGACGGTATATCTTCTTCTCGGCCTGATCGGACTGCCCGTTTTCGCCGGACTCAAAGGCGGTCCGGGAGTCCTCTTTGGAAAGACGGGCGGATACATCATCGGATACCTGCTCTGTGCCTTCATTGACGGCCTCACCACAGGAAAGCCTGATCTTTCTCTCCCCCTCCAGATGCTGCAGATGCTGGCGGGCACGCTGCTTTGCTACCTGTTCGGGACCCTCTGGTTCATGTTCATCACGAAGATGTCCCTGACTCTCAGCCTTTCCTACTGTGTGATTCCCTTCATTCCGGGGGACATCATCAAAATCGTTCTTGCCGCACTGCTGGGCAGGCGTCTGTTGCCGCAGCTCAGGCACTATCAGTTTCTCTGAGGTCCATTGTATCGCACAATCTCCTCTGAAAGCCGGCAGGTCTGCCGGTTCGGAGGGGATGAACCGGAAACAGGGCAATTCTCCATTGACAGCACGGACGAAAGAAAGTACTATTCAGGCATGATTCCATTTTCCCCCCGCAGGCAGCTGTTCTGTCCTGCGCTGTGCTCTGCCGGTTCATCCGGGAAAGGTTTGCCTTATGTCTTTCAGATTCAAACAGAAACTTCCCACGCCAAAGGAAATTCAGGAACAGTATCCGCTCAGGCCTGAATATGCCGCACTGAAACAGAAACGCGACCAGGAAATTGCCGATGTTCTGACCGGCAAGGATGACCGTTTTCTGGTCATCATCGGTCCGTGCTCGGCAGATAATGAGGACGCCGTCTGCGAATACGTCGAACGTCTCGCCCGCGTCAATGAACGCGTCAGGGACCGCCTTGTCATCGTCCCCCGCATCTATACCAACAAGCCCCGGACCACCGGGGACGGCTATAAGGGCATTACCTCCCAGCCGGATCCCGAAGGAAAACCGGATTTCCGCGCCGGCCTGATCGCCATGCGGAAAATGCAGATTCATGCCATCGAAGTGTCCGGACTGACTGCCGCAGATGAAATGCTGTATCCGGATAACTGGGGCTACGTCGAGGATATCCTCAGCTATGTGGCCATCGGGGCACGGAGCGTGGAGGATCAGCAGCACCGGCTGACCGTCAGCGGCTTTGACGTCGCTGCCGGGATGAAAAATCCCACCAGCGGCGACTTTGGCGTCATGCTGAACTCCGTATATGCAGCGCAGCATCCCCATGATTTTGTCTATCGCGGCTATGAGGTGGCAACAGACGGCAACCCGCTGACCCACTGCGTGCTCCGCGGCGCTGTCAACAAGCACGGAGTCAATAATCCGAATTATCATTTCGAGGATATCCGCCGCCTGATCCGCATGTATCAGGAACGTCATCTTCTCAATCCCGCCTGCATCATCGACACCAATCACAGCAATTCCAACAAGGAATACTTTGAACAGATCCGCATTGCCCGGGAGGTTCTGCATAACCGGCACACCAGCCGGGAAATCTACCGAATGGTCAAGGGACTCATGATTGAAAGCTACCTGGAGGAAGGGTGTCAGCGGATCGGGGACGGCGTTTATGGAAAATCCATTACAGATCCGTGCCTTGGCTGGTCAGATTCCGAGCGTCTCCTGTATGACATTGCCGAGACGGTATAACATCTGCCCGTTTTCCTGCAGCGCGGCCGGAGAATCGTCCCGCATAAATGCAGAAAACCCCACTTTTCCCCTTTTCCAGTCCGGAAAAAAGTGCTAGAATACTCGGCGTATGTTTGAACAGACGAACATGGAAAGGGTTAATCATGGTTGCTAATCTATCGAATCAGAAAATTAAGCGTACGGACCTCTGCTGGTGCCAGAGCGGCCTTCCGTATATTGAATGCCATCAGCCTATTGAAAAACGCCTGAAAGCACTGGCACGCATCGGGATGGAAACGCCCAGCCGGAATATGCTGAAGACAAAGGAACAGATCGAGGGCATCCGCAAAAGTGCGGAAATCAATATTGCCGTTCTCGACTACGTGGCAAAGAACATCCGGGAGGGCATTTCCACCTGGGACATCGACACCTGGGTGCATGACATCACCTTTGATATGGGAGGGATTCCTGCTCCCCTCAACTATGAGGGATTCCCGAAATCCGTATGCACCTCCATCAACGATCAGGTCTGCCACGGCATCCCGTCCAAGAACGACTTCCTGCGTCCCGGTGACATTATCAATGTGGACTGCTCCACAATCCGCAACGGCTATTTTTCAGATTCCTCCAGAATGTTTGTCATCGGAGAAACCACTCCGGAAAAACAGCGTCTGGTCGATGTTGCCCGGGAATGCGTATACAAGGGACTCGAGCAGGTGAAGCCGTGGAATACGATCGGTGATATGGCGCATGCCATCAAGTCGCATGCAAGGGCCAATTCCTTCTCCGTCGTGCGGGACATCGGCGGACACGGCTGCGGTCTTGAATTCCACGAAGATCCCTTTGTCAGCTATGTCATCCGCAAGGGCACCGGCATGGTTTTCGCTCCCGGCATGTGCTTCACCATCGAGCCGATGGTCAACATGGGAACCTATCGTGTCTACGTCGATGCGGACAACGGCTGGACCGTCTATACCGATGACGGCAAGCCCAGTGCGCAGTGGGAGATCCAGGTCGTTGTCACCGAAACCGGTGCCGACATTCTCACCTACTGATTTTTCCTGCACATTTTTCTGACACCATCGCCATCCGGCAATGGTGTTTTTCTTGTTCTGCCTTTCCCTGTCTTCCCCGAAGAGAGGAAACTCCGGCAAAGCCCGCAAGGCACCTTTTTCACTTTTCAGACGCCCGGTCCGTGCTTTTTTTGAAACTTCCTTGTTGCACTCAACCCTGTATGCTATAATGCCTCTCACGACTGTACGTCTGCGAGGTGTACAGAAATGCAGAAAAATACGCAGGAGGTTTGCTCATGGAAGACGGCCGCTTTGTCCTCAAGTCCCCGTTTAAACCGCAGGGAGACCAGCCGCAGGCAATTGAGGCACTGACCAAAGGCATCAATGAGGGAATGCCCTGCCAGGTGCTGCTCGGCGTCACCGGATCCGGCAAGACCTACACGATGGCCTCTGTCATTGAAAAGGTGCAGCGCCCCACACTGGTCATCGCACATAACAAAACTCTGGCTGCACAGCTGTGCTCGGAGTTCCGTGAATTCTTTCCGGACAGTGCCGTTGAATATTTCGTTTCCTATTATGATTACTATCAGCCGGAGGCCTATATCGCCGCCTCGGATACCTATATTGAAAAAGATGCCTCCATCAACGATGAAATCGAACGCCTCCGGCACAGCGCTACCGCTGCCCTCCGGGAAAGACGGGATGTCATTGTGGTTGCCTCTGTCTCCTGCATCTATTCCATGGGCGACCCCTCCGAATACGAGGGCATGATGCTTTCGCTGCGGCCCGGCATGAACATCGACCGGGACGAGCTGCTTCGCAAGCTCATTGCGATCCAGTACGATCGCAACGATGTGGATTTTGACCGCGGCACTTTCCGTGTTCGTGGAGATGTTGTGGAGATTTTCCCTGCCGGATATGACAAAAATGCCATCCGGGTGGAGTTCTTTGGGGATGAGATCGACCGGATCTCCACCATTGAGGTCGTAACCGGACATGTGCTCATGCAGCTTGAACACATCTCCATCTACCCGGCTACCCATTATGCCACGCCGCAGTCATCCATTGATCAGGCAATCGGCCAGATCGAAGAGGACCTGATCGCAAGAGCCTCCGAGTTCCGTGCCAAAGATCAGCTGGTAGAGGCACAGCGCATTACGCAGAGAACCGAATACGATATCGAGATGCTCCGCGAGCTTGGCTACTGTACGGGAATTGAAAACTATTCCCGGTATTTCGACGGCCGCAAGCCAGGGGATGCCCCTTATACGCTGCTTGACTATTTCCCGGAGGATTACATCGTTTTCATCGATGAGAGCCATGTGACTCTCCCTCAGATCCGCGCCATGTACAATGGCGACCGGGCCAGAAAGGAAGCTCTCGTCTCCTATGGATTCCGCCTGCCCAGCGCGTTTGACAACCGTCCGCTCCGCTTTGAGGAATTTGAAAGCCGGATCGGTCAGATGGTCTGCGTTTCCGCCACACCGGGTCCCTGGGAAAGTGAACGTGCCCGGCAGGTTGTCGAGCAGATCATCCGCCCGACCGGTCTGCTGGATCCCAAAATCATCGTGCGGCCTGCAGAGGGACAGGTCGATGATCTGTATACGGAGATACTCTCCGTCACGGCCGAAGGCTACCGGGTGCTGGTGACAACTCTGACGAAAAAAATGGCCGAGAGCCTGACGACCTATCTGGCACAGATGGACATTAAGGTCCGTTATCTGCATTCCGATGTACAGACCATGGAACGGCAGGAGATCATTCGCGACCTGCGGCTGGGCGTCTTCGACGTTCTGGTGGGAATCAACCTGCTGCGGGAAGGTCTTGACCTGCCGGAGGTTGCACTTGTCGCCATTCTTGACGCCGACAAGGAAGGTTTCCTCCGAAGTGAGGTCAGCATGATCCAGACCGTCGGCCGCGCGGCACGTAATGTGAATGGGCGCGTCATTATGTATGCGGATACCTATACGGACAGCATGAACCGTACGATCTTTGAAACCCAGCGCCGCCGCCAGCTCCAGGAAGCCTATAACAAGGAGCACGGCATTACCCCCACAAGTGTCGTCAAGTCTGTCCGCGATCTGCTTGAAATCGGTCATGCGCCCACCGAATCTGCTCATACGCCTGTGATGGATGCTGAGGAGGATCTCGAGCTGCTGATCCAGTCCACTCAGGAAAAGATGCTGCAGGCAGCTGCCAATCTGGATTTCGAAACAGCTGCAAAGCTGCGCGACCGTCTGTACGAACTGCAGGGAAAAAAGCCTGTCAGCGAGACGCCTGTCCTGCCCAAACGCAAGCGCAAGCCGCATAAGCGCTGAGTGCCCTGCGGTTTTCCGCTGCCTCCGTATCTCCCCTATTTCGCACCTGAACTATTCCGGAAGGAGAAACCATGCAAGATAATATCGTCCTCAGGGGCGTTCATCAGAATAATCTCAAAGGCTTTGATCTGACGCTGCCCAGAAACAAGCTGATTGTATTCACCGGACTCTCCGGCAGCGGCAAATCTTCTCTGGCCTTTGATACCCTTTATGCCGAAGGACAGCGCCGGTATGTGGAATCCCTGTCCTCCTATGCCCGCCAGTTTCTGGGACAGATGGAAAAACCCGCCGTGGATTCCATCGACGGACTGTCCCCCGCCATCTCCATCGACCAGAAGACGACCACAAAAAACCCCAGATCCACGGTCGGAACGGTGACGGAAATCCATGATTATCTGCGTCTGCTTTATGCCCGCGTCGGACAGCCGCACTGTCCCAAATGCGGCCGTCTCATCAACAAACAGAGTATTGACCAGATGGTCGATCAGATCATGGCATTCCCGGAGCGCACAAGGATTCAGATTCTTGCTCCGGTCATCCGAGGAAAAAAGGGCGAACATGTCAAAGTGCTTGATAATGTATCCAAGCAGGGATTTGTCCGCGTCCGGATTGACGGCACGCTGTATGACGTCTCCGAGGCGCCCGCTCTGGATAAGAAGAAAAAGCATACCATTGAAATCGTCGTGGACCGTCTGATTCTCCGCGCAGATATCCGCAGCCGCCTGAGTGACTCCATCGAAACCGCTCTGTCGCTTTCCGGCGGAATCCTGATTGCCGATATCGGACCGGGCGAACAGGAAGTTCTGCTCTCCTCCAATTTTGCCTGCCCGGACTGCGGCATCTCCATCGATGATCTGGCTCCGCGTTCGTTTTCGTTCAACAGTCCTTTCGGTGCCTGTCCCACTTGCTCCGGTCTGGGCGTCCTGACCAAAATCGATCCGGACCTGATCCTCCCCGACCGCACCAAGTCCCTGAACCAGAATCCGTTTGTTCTGGCCGGCTGGAGCAGCCATGAAGCCGGAACCCAGGCAGCCATGTTTTTCAATGCACTGGCTGACAAGTACGGATTTACCATGGACACCCCCCTCTGTGAGATGACGGAAGAGCAGCTCAACATCCTGCTGTATGGAACCAAAGGCGAATCCCTTGAAATTCCCTACACCATGTCAAACGGCCGGCAGCAGACTTTCAACGCTCCTTTTGAGGGAATCATCCCCATTGCCGAGCGGCGGGCCGCCGAAACACAGAGTGAATCGGCACGGGCGCAGTATGAACAGCTGATGAGTGAAATGATCTGCCCCGACTGTCATGGAAAGCGGCTCAAGCCGGAGGTTCTGGCTGTGACCGTCGGAGACCGTTCCATTGCCGAGGTTTCCGATCTTTCCATCCGCAAGAGCATTGACTTTTTCCACTCACTGACTTTCGGTCCTCAGAATACCATGATTGCCGAACCGATCCTTCGGGAAATTCAGGCCCGTCTTTCTTTCCTGAATGACGTTGGCCTCAGCTACCTGACCCTTTCCCGCTCCGCAGGAACGCTTTCCGGCGGCGAGGCACAGCGGATCCGTCTGGCCACACAGATCGGTTCCGGCCTGGTAGGCGTCCTGTATATCCTGGATGAGCCTTCCATCGGCCTGCATCAGCGGGACAATGCCAGACTCATTGCCACACTCAAGCATCTGCGTGATCTGGGAAATACGCTGATCGTCGTTGAACATGACGAGGATACCATGATGAATGCGGACCAGATCGTGGACATCGGCCCCGGTGCCGGTGAACACGGCGGCCAGCTGATTGCTCAGGGAACCGCTGAGGAGATCATGGCCTGTCCGGAATCCATTACCGGCCAGTACCTTTCCGGCCGGCGCGGCATCCCCGTTCCCCGTCGGCGGAAGCCTACCGGCATGCTCCATGTCCGCGGTGCCTGCGAACACAACCTCAAAAATCTGGATGTGGATATTCCGCTCGGAATCATGTGTGTCGTAACCGGCGTATCGGGCAGCGGAAAATCGACCCTGGTGAATGAAATCATTTACAAAACCCTTCAGCGGGATCTGAACCGTGCCCATACCCGTCCGGGAAAATGCACCTCCGTCACCGGACTCGAACAGCTTGACAAGGTCATCGCCATCGACCAGAGCCCCATCGGCCGTACGCCCCGGTCCAACCCGGCCACCTATACCGGCCTGTTTGACCTGATCCGTTCCGTCTTCGCCTCCACGCCTGAGGCAAAAGCCCGCGGCTATAAGGAGAACCGCTTCTCCTTCAACGTAAAGGGCGGACGATGCGAAGCCTGTTCCGGCGACGGCATCCTGCGCATTGAAATGCATTTTCTTGCAGACATTTACGTTCCCTGCGAGGTCTGCAAGGGCAAGCGGTACAACCGGGAAACTCTCGAGGTTCTCTACAAAGGCAAATCCATTTCGGATGTTCTGGAAATGACTGTGGAAGAGGCTCTGAAATTCTTCGAAGCCTATCCCCGGATCGCCCGGAAACTCCAGACCCTGTATGACGTCGGCCTCGGATACATCAAGCTGGGCCAGCCGTCCACAACCCTTTCCGGCGGCGAAGCACAGCGTGTCAAGCTGGCCACAGAGCTCTCACGGGTATCCACCGGAAAGACCTTCTATGTTCTGGATGAACCCACGACCGGCCTGCACATGGCCGACTGTGAGCGTCTTGTCAGTGTCCTGCGGCGCCTGGCGCGCGGCGGAAATTCCGTCCTGATCATCGAGCATAATCTGGACGTCATCAAGGCATGTGACTACGTCATCGACCTTGGTCCGGAGGGCGGTGACGGCGGCGGAACACTCGTCTGTTCCGGAACGCCGGAGCAGGTTGCGGCGTGCAAGGAAAGCTATACCGGCCAGTACCTGATTCAGGCGCTTGAAAAAGCCCGTCTTCTGCCCGGCTCTGACAGCGAAAACTGACAATTGCCCTCCTCCATGGCCGGCTTCCTCTGTTCATTATGCAGGGACGTCCGGCCATTGTGCCGGGGTTTTCGAACCTGAACGGCTCCTGTCTGACAGATTGTCTGAGTCCGCAGAGAGCTGTTCCGTGACCGATGGGGATGCCTGAGTCCTTTCTTCATTCCACCCCGCAGTCCCTGCATTGCCTGTCGGTACATGATCAGGGAATCCGCTGTCATTGACCGCGATGAAATGGAACTGGACGACATCCCTTTCCTTCTGCCCTGACGCGGAAGACGACGGGAAAACTGTCCCTGCCTGAAGAGCCAGATCTGCATCCGTGAACAGGGACGAGACAGCTGCGCGTGATCGTCTTTACTGAAAATAATGAAGTCCGATGGATCAAAGACATCCATCGGACTTCCATTTTTATAAGGGCTCATGACGGAAGCAGCAAAATATACAGACGCTTCCATGGTGCAATGTCAGCTGCATTCCACCCTGACTGATCCGAATAATCCGTCTCAGTTATGATCACAGAATCGTTCTGCTGACACCGGACCGGTCACTCAGGCCTTTGCAAAACGGAGAACGTTCCAGCTGAGTGCAGGAATCCGGATTTCTGCGCGGCCGTCTTCCACCTTGCCGCCAGGTCCGGCTGTCGGTGCCACATTCATCGGATTCTCCTCGGTATTGACTGCCTTTACATCCTCATGATGCAGGAGGATATGCTCTTTCAGGGTAAGCGCATCAAAGGAGCGCAGATCCAGATTCAGAACATAATCTTCCTTCATGTCACGGTTGACGCAGAACACTGTAACGTTTCCGTCGTCGTCCATGGTCGCTGTTGCATCGATGTAAGGAACATCGGTGTAATCCTTGCAGTCATAGACCGGTGAATCAACCACCGCCCGCAGGGCAGTCCCGCGTCCGTAATTCGAAGCATGCATATACGGATAGAAAATGGTCTGTGCCCAGCATCCGCCGCCGTTGCGGGTCATGATCGGCGCAATGACGTTAACCAGCTGCGCCATGCAGGCAATCTTGACCCGGTCTGCATTGCGAAGGAAGGTGATGAGCATGGAGCCAACCAGGAGCGCATCCTCAAAGTTGTAGATATCCTCAAGCAGCGGGAGCGCCGGTCCCCACTTTTCGCGTTTCCAGATTTCATTGTCCTGCTCGTGTGAATGATACCAGACATTCCATTCGTCAAAGGACAGATTGACCTGTTTCTTCATATGCTTCTTGCCCTTTACCGCATCGCAGATGGAGACGACGGTATGAATGAACGCATCCAGGTCCATCGTCCTGGCCAGGAAGCCCGGTGTGTCTGCGGTGGGGTTTCCGTAATAACGGTGCAGTGAAACATAATCGATGTTCTCATAGCACTCGTTCAGCATGGTCAGCTCCCAGTCACCGAAGGTCGGCATCTCAGAGGAAGAGGAACCGCTGGCCACCAGCTCGATCGTGGGATCAACCCACTTCATCATCTTGGCTGATTCATTGGCGATACGGCCGTATTCATATGCCGTCTTCCGTCCCATCTGCCAGGGACCATCCATCTCATTTCCGAGGCACCAAAGCTTGATTCCCAGCGGATCCTTCTTTCCGTTGGCAATCCGCATGTCGGAGAATTTGGAACCGCCCTTATGATTGGCATACTCCACAACATCCCGTGCCTGTTCCGGTCCGCGCGTTCCGAGATTGATCGCGTACATGACTTCGGAACCTGCCTTCTTCGCCCAGTCGGCAAACTCATGCATGCCCACCGCATTGCTTTCCGTTGTAAACCAGGCAAGGTCCAGACGCTTCGGCCTTTTGTCTGCCGGACCGACCGAATCTT
>CACXHF010000093.1 GCA_902767305.1 uncultured Eubacteriales bacterium | reverse complement strand
GCCAATCCGCAAAATAACCGTCACTTTAGCGAGTGACGGTTGTTTTTTTACCAGGCTGTATCTTTGCTTTCAACAGGCTGAGCCTCGCCCCATGCTGTATGCAGAGATTTTCTCCTTCTTCATGCGTCAGCATCCGGTTGATTTTGGTCCGTTTTGAAATGATCCAGGGAAAGGACTGGTTCGGCTTTGTCCGGAAATAATAAAAGCCAAGAGGGATGGTTATCAGGCCTCCTTTCGGAGCAGATACTTCATTTCCGTCGACTTCACATTCGCACCAAACAGTCCTAATTCTCTGGTAGAGCCTGCCATTGTGCCGCTTTCCTATCCAATCGGCGAAAGACACTTCTGTGCTGTGGAAACCATGGCGAAGAGCCAGCGGACCCAGGCTCGATTTCACATGAGTTTCGTCCACCAGTTCTCCAATGCTGGCTTCCAACCACACACCCATTTGCATTTCCCGGCTGCGATCAACAAAGAGCAGGTAAAGATTTCCTTTACGGATGCGAAAGAGCTTATAGGTGATCATTCTGGTCACTCACCCGCCGGCAAAATTGATCCACTTTTAATCCGTGCAATAAGGGCTTCGCCTGCTCCCGTGATGATCGCATTGACATCCACATTAGCGTCCTTCAGCACACCAATACCGGATTCGGACATCTTTGCAAGAGTGCCTTCAGACAGCTGTTTTCCGAGCATGGTGTTTTTCTTCTGGGTCAGCTTACTATCCGTGGAGGCAACTTTCAGACCCTCAACTACCGTCTGGTTCAATTCAAGCACAGTAGTTTCTGCAGCATTGGTCAGCTCACCAATTGCAGCATTGATGGTTTTCAGTTCCTGTGCCTTGCCGATCTGAACCATCCGCCATGCACTGAGGACAGCGATCAGGGTGACTGCAAGGTTGGACAGGATGGAAACGATGGTTTCAATGATGACTGCGTTCCTGGATTTTCCTCACTTTCTCCGTTTAACGCCCGGACGGCGACTAAATTTTATGCTCCCGACTCAGTTCCTGGTACGGTACATACCGCGGATATACTCCGTATCCGTCTTGACCACACAATGCTCTGACGGAAGATTCTTTCAACATTGATCTGATATACTGCTGATTTTAACTGATGCCTGTTGTATAATAAGTGACAATTAAAATCGTTTGAGAGACATCCTTTCAGACCGGTTCCGGAAAATGGAAAAATCCCGTCCGGGCAGGAATAAAATGGCAGCTCCTGTTCTTTGGATAAACGGCGGAGCACAGAACAACAGAAACACACTGATTGTTATTTATAAGGCGGATAGTATGAGAGAAAAATTTCGAATAAGCAGTTTTGGATTGCTGGCTGGTTTATATCTGGCAGCTGCACTCATGTTTACAGTTTTCTGCGGGACCAAAGCACAGGCGGATGCCGTTCCCAGACTTTCAGAAGCACGTTTTTCTGAAGAATTACTCCGAATTACAAGAAGTTACCGCGCTGTTCGATCTTCTGGAAATAAATGGGATCCTTATATCAACGCCCGGCTTATTGTCAAAAATACAGATCCTTATTTGGATCCGGAATTGTACGGTGCGACCGAAGCCATACAGAATGAGGATGGCGTCTATATTCTGCAGTTTGATTCAATCGAGCAGGCAAAAGCAGCCGAGGCTGCTCTTCAAAACCTAGAAACGACCATCTATGTGGAACCGGACTTTCCCATCTTTACAGGAAGCGATATGGACCAGTCGTATGATGACGCCAAAGACTGGAACATTAATATGATGAATTTCCGGGAGTATATAGAATATCTTAAGGACCAAAATCTGGATACCCGGATTGTGGTCGCAGTCCTGGATACTGGAATATCTTTCAGTCATCCGCTCCTGTCAGGCCGCCTTCTGAAAAACCAGGCCAAAAGCTTTGCACCTGATTTTGAGGAGGAATGGGATCCGGATGAGGACAGGATAGAACCAGCACGCCGGATGGCTCACGGAACACATGTGGCCGGAATTATCGCCCGGTGTACGGAAGGACTCAACGTGGATATTCTTCCGGTACGCATCCTGACTTCCATCTCGAAATACGACCCTGAAAGTCAGGGAGAAGGAACACTTGCTTCTTTTGGAAACGGGCTCTTGTATGCCGTTTTTCAGGGTGCCAATGTGATAAATATCAGCGTCGGTGGTATGGGCGAAGCCAGCCAGTATATGGAGGAATGCGTTCAGAAAGCGGTTTCAAGCGGCGCTGTGGTTGTGGTCTCAGCCGGAAACCAGAACAATTTGATCAGTTGGAAAGGCTATTATACAGATTACAAAGTTCTCCCTGCATACATTTCGCAATGCATCACCGTCGGCTCTCTGGATAGTGACATGAACAGGCTGCTACTGAGTAATTATGGAACTGAGCTTGATGTAATGGCGCCCGGTGAGGATATATGGAGTTCGACAGTTGGAAGATCTGGACCTGATAACGGATTTATGAGTGGAACCTCTATGGCTTCACCTCATGTAGCCGCCATGGCCGCGCTGTTGCAGATGGCTTATCGTAATTATTCCCCTGAACAGATTGAACGGCTGATTCAAGAAAATGCACTGGATCTTGGGCAGACTGGCAAGGATATTTACTACGGCTATGGACTTGCGAGATTTGAGCCTCTGCTGAAACGGACAGTTTCCTATGTTCCGGGAACACACGGCCGATTTCCCGCATCGACATTTTCCATGATGTATGGCAGCAAGACGCCCGCTGCACCTGATCTGCTTGGGGAACCAGGATATATCTTCACAGGATGGTTCCCGGCACTCAGTGATCGGGTCAGGAATAATGTGGTGTATACCGCTCAATGGGCAGTTGATCCTAATTCACTGCCGAAGACTGGTGACAGTATGAATCTCACTGGCTGGATCATTCTGGCTCTGAGCGGCCTGCTGGGGCTTGCATGGTGGAAAAAAAGGCACGTCTGATCTGTAAAGAGATCTCTGTGACTCTTGAAATGTTCGAAGGATCAGTGCTTCACAGAAATCCATCTCGACGACAGTCAAATCTGCATGAAGCTTTTTTGACAAAGCCTCTATTATCCCAATCGGACGATCAGCTGCGGAAAACGAAATCCAAGCTGCACTGACAAGACAGCGTGAACCCTTAACCGCCCCATGAAAATAAACAAAATGAACCTGAAGGCTCCCGAATGCCCTTATTCGTCAGGCGATCAGCCTGGTCTGCCCAAGATGGCGGTTCGTATAGTCAGTGTATTCGTACAGTGTAGATGTATGATGCAGTAACACCACAGAAATAAAGTATAACAAAAAAACGACACCGAGTGTCGTTTTTTTGTTATACGGATATGACTGCAGAGAATGTCAGTCGCGTTTGGACATGCTGAAGTGTACGGCTGCAGAGAAGCAGCCAGCTCTTCACGCTCGCCGTTCTGGCCGGAAGCCCATCGAAGAAGAAGGCATCATAGGTTATATACAGATTCTTGAAGCGATGTTCACCGGCTTTCACATTATCCCGGATCAGGTCGCCGTTCTTGCCGGGAATCGTCTGCAGTTCTACATCGGGGCTGTCATACACACCGGGACCGGAGATGCAGAGCAGGAAGTCCTTACTGTTCTTCCCGGCATAGGTGAAATAGTTCCGGACAAACCGGATCTTCAGTTCAAAGAGCGACATATCCGTATCGCTTAAAATCGGCATCCTCTGCATTGGGTTCCTCCTTTCTCCGTGTCGCAGGGCATGGAAAAAG
>CACXHF010000092.1 GCA_902767305.1 uncultured Eubacteriales bacterium | reverse complement strand
ATTTTCCTCAGAATCATTTATATATGGCAGGATCGGCGACAGCCAGACGATCGTTGGAATTCCTTTTTCCTGCAGCGTTTCGAGCACCTCGATTCGTCGCTTTGTATTGCAGACATTAGGTTCTACAATCCTGCAAAGTGAATCATCATAGGTGGTCAGCGTCATTTGTACTACGCACTTTGCCGTACGATTGATCTGTTCGAGAAGATCAAGATCGCGGAGAATTCGATCCGACTTTGTTTGAATAGTTGCCCCAAAACCGTATTTCAGGATCACTTCAAGGCATCTTCTTGTGACTTTCAATTCCTCTTCGCAATGCATATATGGATCAGACATAGCCCCGGTCCCGATCATTGCCTTTCGACGTTTGGATTTCAGCGCCTGTTCCAGCAATTCCG
Organism: uncultured Eubacteriales bacterium; assembly: GCA_902767305.1. Taxonomy (GTDB): domain Bacteria; phylum Bacillota; class Clostridia; order Christensenellales; family Aristaeellaceae; genus Ventricola. The sequence goes on along the minus strand of CACXHF010000092.1, from coordinate 3,419 downwards.
GGGCATTCTGCTTTACCTCAATATCCTCAAAGGGATGTGTAAACTGATAACATTTACTCCGACTGTCACAGTAAATACATCCATGCGTGCATCCGCGATACACATTCATCCCCAAATGTCCACCGCTCCCCGTCAGGATTCCCTTCGCATCCACAAAATGCATGTTATCTCACTTTCTCCGCGCAAACCCGATACGCGACTCCGTCTTCTGATGATTTAAGCATAAGCTACCTGAAAAACGACGTCAATCCCTTTTTTCATTCTTCGCCGATCACAAAAAGGGGTTGACATTTCCAAAGCCCTGATGTATTGTAAGTCCATCATACTTGTAAAGGCTGTGAAGAGAAGAGTAAGCGGTTAGATACGGTACAGAGAGTCTGATTAGGTGAGAACAGACGCGGAAGGAACTGCCGAAAATGGTCTCGGAGCTGCGCACCGAAGTTGAAAGACCAAGGCTGCGACGGGTTCACCCGTTATAGTGACAGGCTATCGATGAATCATTTCTCGTCCGTAGCTGATAAGGCCGTTATCGTGAGGTAACGGTGAATTAGGGTGGTAACACGAAGCTGCGGCTCTCGTCCCTGAAAAGAAATTTTCAGAGAGGAGGGCTTTTTTAGTGCAAATGATTCATCACGCAACCCGCTGTTACGCTTAATTTAGAAATGAGGTGAAGTTTTATGAGAAGAATTTTAATCGGAGGGGCTTGGCCCTACGCGAATGGTTCCTTACACATTGGACATGTGGCAGGCTTGCTGCCCGGAGATGTCCTGGCAAGATATCACCGAGCTGTTGGTGACGAAGTTTATTTTGTTTCAGGAAGTGATTGCCACGGAACACCTGTCGCTATCCGTGCAAAGCAGGACGGAAAAACTCCCCGTGAAATCAGTGACCGGTATCACAAGGAATTCACGAAATGCTTTGAGAGGCTTGGATTCAGTTATGATCTGTACACAAAAACATCCTCTCCAGAGCACATAGATTTTATCCAAAGATTTCATGCAAAGCTTTATGAAAGCAGCTATGTGTACGAAAAAGAATCTCCACAGGCATTCTGCGACCACTGTAATACTTTCTTAGCAGACCGCTTTGTCACGGGAATCTGTCCTACCTGCGGTGCTCCGACGCGAGGCGATCAATGTGATGCATGCGGCACCGTACTTGAACCGGAGAATCTGAAGGATCCCATTTGTGCGGTTTGCGGAAAACCGATACAATTCCGAAATTCGAAGCATCTTTACATCGCGATTTCAAAGCTGGAAAAGGAATTAAAAGAGCTGGTCGACAGCCATCCTGATTGGCGAAAGAATGCCATCTCCTTTACCAACAGATATATCAGTGAGGGACTTCGGGATCGTGCTCTGACAAGAGATCTGGAATGGGGTATTCCCGTTCCAAAAGAAGGATATGAAAACAAAACAATCTATATCTGGGCAGAAAATGTTCTTGGATACCTGTCTGCCAGTGAAACCGCAGCAAAAAAAGCCGGACTCGACTATGATGCCCTGTGGAATGCAAAAGACAAGGACACGATCCATTATTACGTGCACGGAAAGGACAACATCCCCTTCCACACCATAATATTGCCATCGCTTCTTTTGGCAAACGGAAGCGGATGGCGCCTTCCGGATCGTATCATCTCCAGTGAATATCTGACGCTGGAAGGTCGCAAAATATCAACCAGCCGCAATTATGCTATCTGGATCCGGGACCTTTTGGATCGCTTCGATGCAGATTCCATCCGCTTCTATTTTCTGGCAAACGGGCCGGAAAAGAGGGATGCCGACTTTTCCTGGAACGATTACGTAAACACACACAACAGTGAACTTGTTGGTGCGTACGGTAATTTCATTAACCGGACGCTTGCCTTTATTACAAAGTATTATGACGGGATCGTACCAACAAGCGGCGTCACCGATCACGCAGTTTTTCAGAAAATCAAAGAACTGTACCCGTCAGTCGCTCATTTGATTGAGACGGGAGCTTTTCGCGATGCACTTCACGAAATCTTCGATCTTGTACGGACTGCCAATAAATATTTCGATACAGAGCAGCCTTGGATCACAAGAACCTCCAATCCGGAAAAGTGCTGCTCCACAATCCATACCTGTGTACAGATCATTGCCAACCTGTCAAATCTCCTGGCTCCCTTCCTGCCGTTTTCTTCTGAAAAAGTGCGGAAGTGGCTAGGAACAGACACTGCCTGGACAATACAGTCGGTTCCGGCAGGATATGTTTTGCCAAAGCCGGAGATCCTTTTTGAACGCATTGACAAAAAGGTTATTGCGGAGGAGACTGCTCATTTAGCAGAGTCCCATCACCAGGATTAAATATTTCCGGCCTGATTCAGTATTACACAGCCATGCCGCCATTATCCGTTCCGGACTCTGGCGGCATGGTTTCAATCCTAATACTAATGACCCGGTGAGTTCCATCTGAATACCACATTTTCTTTTGAGCCAATCCACAGTTCACATTCGTATGATCCGCGATCGGGATTCTCCCAGATCCAACATTTATAGAGAATTTCTTCGTAACCATCATAACGATAGGCAAATTCCAGTTCCCACTCCTTCGCGTTGATCTTTTCCACCAGTTGTTCCAGTGTAAAGTCTTTACGAATTGTCTGCCCGTCAGAATCAACAAACAGGTTAACTGAAACTCCCCTCATTGGATCTGTAATGAATTCAACCTCTGCATTGCCTGTGTTAGGCCAGTCATTCGAATAATCCGAACAAAAGAAACCATCCGGAAGTTTGAATATTAATCTGTTATCCTTCAGCTCTACCGATGTTGCAAAACAATCATGAAGGCTGAATTTTTCTTTATCAGTGCTCGAAAACTCAAATTGCATTTTTCATCCTTTCTGCGACTGTACATAATTCACTTTAATTACAATTCAGGCAAAACCTCGTCTATCCCTATCATATCTTATTTCAGCTTCTGTCTATAATTTCAAGACAGTCCGGCTCTACATGGCATTTCAGATATAATATCTCCAAACCTGCAGCTTTTGCCTCCTCCAAGGCAACCCCGAACTCCGCATGAATGGAAGTGTTTGGCTTAACCACAGATACCCCGTCCATCTGGATCACAAACGCAAGCATAGCTCTGTAGCCTTCCTTTACCGCACCTGTCAATTCATGCAGGTGCTTGACTCCTCGTTCCGTGGGTGCATCAGGAAAATAGCCAATCCCATCCACTTCCAGCGTACATCCCTTTACTTCCATCAGATAACGTTCGCCTCTGCGCTCCATGTAGAAATCGATCCGGGAAGCACCATATGAGTGCTCCGGTATCACCTTATCGTATCCCTGGATTTCCAGCCACTCTTTCACTACTTTGTTCGGAGCCTGGCTATCAATATTAAACAGGATTCCGTTATCCTTCCTCACTGCCACCAGATCATACTTTGTCTTTCT
>CACXHF010000091.1 GCA_902767305.1 uncultured Eubacteriales bacterium | reverse complement strand
CCGGTCTTTGTGGGCTCGCCCGGCAACTTTTTCGTCCTTTCCACCCGGCTCACTTCGCTTTACAATTCCACCTATTCCGGGCAGGCATTTGTCATGACCATTGTTCTGATTCTGTTCGGCGTCCTGCTGCTGGGCATCAACCAGAAATTTACGGGCAAACGCAAATCCTTTACCACGGTGACCGGCAAATCCGGCCAGGTGTCCTATATCCGGATCGGGAAAGCCAACATCGTCATTACCGTCCTGCTGGTCATCCTCCTCTTCCTGATCTCCATTTTCCCCATCATTTCCTTTGCACTGGAGTCCCTCTGTGAAACCCAGGGCGATTATTCAAGACTGACCCTCCGGTACTGGCTCAGCCGGGAAAATATCGGCGGATATGCGGTCAATGTCGGAAACGGCATTCTGTTCAACCGGAATATCTGGTCGGCTCTTGGAGGCAGTCTCCGCCTGTCCCTGATCGTCTCGCTGATCGTAGGTACCTGCGGCGTGCTGATCGGGTATGCCGTTGCCCGCAAGCGCGGCACTAAACTGGCGTCCCTGGTTTCCGGTCTGGCCTTCTTCCCCTATCTGGTTCCCTCCATGGCTTTCGGCGCCATCTTTCTGGCGGTTTCCTCGAAGCTGACTTTCCTGCGGGGAACCATGCTGCTGCTGATCATCGTCGGCTCCATCAAGTACCTGCCGTTTGCCAGCCGCAGCGGAACCAACTCCATGATGCAGCTCTCCGGCGAAATTGAAGAGGCCGCTCTGATCGTCGGCGCCGGATGGCCCAGACGGATGATCCGGATACTGTTTCCCATTCAGAAATCCTCTTTCATCAGCGGATATCTGCTTCCCTTTGTCTCCTGTATGCGTGAACTGTCCCTGTTTATCCTGCTGACAACCAGCGGCACACTTATCACAACACTGCTCTCGTATTTTGACGAAAAGGCCGTCTCCCAGATGTCCAACGGCATCAACCTGCTGATCATCATCATTGTCCTGCTGGTCAATTTCGTCATCAACAAGCTGACCGGTGCATCCATTGATAAAGGGGTAGGAGGAAACTGACATGCCCAGAATCACATTAACCAACGTCACCAAACAATGGGGAAAATTCATCGCCGTCAACGATCTCAGTCTGGACATTGAAGACGGCTCCTTCATTACCCTGCTGGGTTCCTCCGGCTGCGGAAAAACCACGACGCTGCGCATGATCGCCGGCCTTGAAACCCCCACGCGGGGCGAAATCCGGTTTGATGACAAAATCATGTTCAGCAGCGAGAAGAATATCAATGTCCCGGCCGCCAGGCGTGAAGTGGGTTTCCTGTTCCAGAACTATGCCCTCTGGCCTCATATGACCGTCGTTCAGAACATCTCCTTCGGACTCGAAACACTGAAATGGAAGAAAAGCGATATCAAGGCCCGGGTCGATGAAATGCTCCGGATTATGAAAATCGAGCCGTTTGCCCAGCGGTATCCCTCCGAGCTCTCGGGCGGCCAGCAGCAGCGCGTCGCCATCGCGCGGACTCTTGCCCCCAGGCCCAGAGTCCTCTTCATGGATGAACCGCTGTCCAATCTGGATGCAAAGCTGCGGGGGGAGATGCGGACCGAACTCAAGCGCCTGCACAAGGATATGAAATCCACGTTCATCTACGTGACGCATGATCAGCTGGAAGCCATGACCCTTTCCACCAAAATCTGTCTGATGAACGAAGGCAGATTGCAGCAGTACGCTCCCCCGCTCACCGTATACAACAGTCCGGCCAACCTGTTTGCCGCAGACTTCGTGGGAAATCCGGCGATGAACATCATCGAGGCATCCGCGAAAAAGCAGTCTTCCAGCACCGCTGAACTTGACTTTCTGGGACACAAAGCCCTGTTTACGGCCAATGAACCCTTTGATCTGACCGACGGAAAGGTTTCCCTGGGCATTCGTCCGGAATTCCTGCCCATTTCCGAGCACGGCGATCTGGAAGGAAATGCCTATTCCACCCTGCCCGCCGGAATGGAAACCACCGTAAAGATCAAGATTGCCGATCAGATTCTCTCCTCCGTCGTCTTCGGTGCCATCGATTATGAAACAGATGCAAAGATCCGTTTCAGCATTTCAGGGGCAGGCATTCTGCTGTTTGACAGCCATTCCGGTCTGCTCCTTGCCAGCGGGCGGATTTCCATCCGGTAAAAATACGCGGGCATCTGTCCCCCCGGCATCCACAGCACCGGAGGACAAAGGCCCTGAACGGAGTATATGCTGCATGATTTACGGAATCCCGACCCTCATGGAGTTCACAGATGTCCGCGATCTGGCGAAATTCTGTGCCGACCATGAATTCGATTTCATGGAGATGAACATGACCTTTCCCTGGTTTCAGACCGGCACCCTATCCGTTCAGAATCTCCTGCGCCTGAAAAAACAGTACGGGATCGGTCTTACGCTTCATCTGCATGACCAGTTTAATCCGTTTGAATTTTCCGCCGAGATGCGGCAGGCACACCTTGACAACTTCCGCTTTGCCGCAGAGACTGCCGCCGGGCTGGATATT